>CBDTVC010000021.1:0-12355 GCA_965363925.1 uncultured bacterium
ACCGGCGATTCAGCCGGGATCATCGATCATGCCCGGTAAGGTTAATCCGGTTCTTAGTGAGGCCATGATGATGGTCTGCGCCCGTGTGATGGGGAACCACACAACCGTAACGATCGGCGGACAGCACGGCAATTTCGAATTGAACGTAATGATGCCAGTTATGGCGCACGCGTTCCTCGAGAGCGTGCACATTCTTGCTGGCGCGTGCAATGCCTTCCGAACAAAATGTCTCGACGGGATCCAGGTTGATCGAGAGCGATGTCAGGAACTGCTGGAGCTGAACCCGTCTATTGCGACCGCGCTTAATGCCCTGATCGGTTACGACGAAGCATCCAAAATCGCAAAGAAATCTGCCGCTGAAAAACGCTCCGTTCGCGACGTCGCCCGCGAAAGCGGGATCTCGGATGCTGACCTGGACGCGTATTTGAACGTTCGTGAAATGACGGAGCCAGGCATACCCGGCAGCGAGTAACTAGGGATTATTCAATTTTAAGGGCATAGACAAACCTGAAGGTCGTCACACAATAATCATGTGACACGCTTCGTTATGCCGATGTGTGTGTGTGGACAGAGGGCAACCTCGGAGAAATCAGGGCGTGGCCAGTTAGCTTGTCACGCCCTTTTTTCGACCTTTAATTCGGCATATGAATGCGTCGGATAACTGTTCTGATAATTGGCACATAAGCAATAGGATCATTAGAACACAAAAATCTTTGAATCAACTCATGAGTAAGCTTAGCAGAATTTCGTTGATGGCATTCGTCGTTGGAGCTTTCCTTGGAGGCATCCTCCTGGCCACCGCCGGCGCCAATTTCTTCGACCGTGGAGACATAGTCGCCACCGGTGCCACCGCTTCGACGATAGCCACTTTGGATCGTGTCGATTCGCAGCCAGCCACTGTTATTCCCCCGGCGGCAGTGCAAGGCCTTGAAGACTCTTTCACTCAAGTCGCTGAATTGGTCAGCCCGACGGTCGTGCAGATTCGATCAGAAAAGGTCCAAAAGACGCAGCAACGGACGAGCCCGTTTGAGGGTACGCCCTTCGAAGACTTCTTCTCGCGCGGCGTCCCCGGCAGCCCGGGCAGCCCGGGCAGCCCCGACATACCCAATGAATTTCGCTCTCAGGCACTGGGCTCCGGAGTTATTATCAGCCAGGACGGATTCATCGTAACAAACAACCATGTTGTAGAGGGAACAGAAAACCTGGAAGTCAAATTGTTCGATGGTGAATTCCACGACGCCACGATTGTCGGCACTGATCCAAACAGTGATCTGGCAGTTATCAAGATTGACGTAACTGGCCTCAATTCCCTGAGTTTTGGTGACCCGGAAAACGTTCGCGTTGGGCAATGGGTTCTTGCCTTCGGCTCTCCCCTTTCTGCCGATCTTGATAACACGGTCACTGCGGGAATTGTAAGCGCCGTTCAGCGATCGGGAAGCTCCCTTCGACAGGTGAACGCGCTTCCGTCATTTATCCAAACAGATGCAGCGATCAATCCCGGGAATTCCGGTGGGGCTCTTGTAAATATTCGAGGCGAGTTAATTGGAATAAACTCAGCCATCTTATCGCGGTCTGGCGGAAGCCAAGGCATAGGGTTTGCCATTCCGATTGACATCGTCGAAAACGTGACGAGCCAGCTCATAAGTACTGGCGAAGTTAAGCGCGGGTATCTGGGTATATCATTTGGAACGGTAAGCCCTGCGCTCGCCAAGGCGTATGATGTCCCGCGAGCGGCGGCCCAGGTGTCAACCGTCGAGCCAGGATTGGCTGCTGATAAAGCAGGACTAAAACCGGGTGACCTTATCGTCAAAGTCGACGACAAAAAGCTTAACGACTACAATGCACTTGCGGTATCAATTGCCAACCGACTACCGGGCGAGACGGTCCAACTTGCCATCGTACGCGAAGGAAAGGAAATAACCGTTCCGGTGAAGCTTGGGCTACGGCCAGCTGATGAGGTGATTGCTGATCGGATGCGTGGCTCTACCCCTGACGTACCCTCGGAGGAAATGACCGGACTCGGCCTGAAGCTAGCTGATCTCAACGCACAAACCCTGCAGGCACTCGGTATGGAGGGTGACCTCGCCGAAAAAGGTGTGCTCATAGCCGACATTGACACCGATAGTGACGCGTTCCGGGACGCCGAATTGAGAAAAGGCGACATTATTACCGAAATCGATAAGAAGGCTGTCAACGGTCGTTCAAATTTCGAAAAGGTCTACCGAAATATTGATTCGGGTGACACGTTCATTATCCGCGTTCATCGCTTCATCGGCGGAGTCGACCAAACGTTTATCACGGCTCTCGTAAAGCCGTAGTTTCGACTAATCCGAATTTGAGTTGCCGGAAGGCCTCCCTTTGATAACGAAGGGGGGCCTTCTGTGATTGTGATGGCGTCACCAATGCGTACTGTCGACGACAGATTCTGATTTCGTTCATCCAGCCTAGCGTATTAAACTGCTCGCTGCGGTTCCTTACCTTGAGATAATCATGAATGCCGGGACTAAGCCCGTCGACTGAGACTAGCATCGGCCAGGCCACTTGGGCCTTTCGACGAGTTAGGATTGTCTTCGAAATGACGGCAAAAGCCCGCAAGCCCCTAAGCGCTGCCAGGATGGACATCCCCCAACTCGTTGATCAAGTGGAGAGAGCACTCGGCGGTTCTGCTGACGTCGTGCTTGTCGAACGAATTGCGAAAATTATTCTTTCCGAGCAATCCGCTAAGCGAACAACCGACTCAACGTACTCCGCTGGGGACATGGTGGCTCGCCTCAGTTTGACAACAGGCGAGCATGAGACGTTAGGCGCTCAGGCGCTGGCCCAGAGCGACATGTTTTCATCCGTTACGCTTTTCGTTTCGCTCGCCAATTGTACGTCTGATCTACCTGCAACTCTCCGGGCACGGATTTACGATCAGATCCGACGCTCATCGTCGCGTCTTGTAGATGTGACCGATCGGATATTTGCCAGCCAAGTCAAACCTGTTCCGACTAGAGTGCTTGCAGTCACCCCGATATCTTTAATCGGAAAGGTCGGCTCCTACAGAGAGGCGCTGGAGCTTGCAGCGATTCTGGATCAGGCAACGATTGATGTGGGTGCAAGTGCGATTTGTGGTTATACGATTTTCGTCAAGGAGAGACTTGACCCAACGTCGTCGCACCTGCTCGAGGCGCTGCCGTCGGTTCTTTCAAAGACTCGGCGCGTACGAGCGTCAATTAGCATCAGCAAGTACGCGGCCGCTGCGACATATAGGATCGCGGAGTTGATCTTCCAGATCGTTCAGTCCTCTGATCAAGCGCCGAAGGACAGCCTCAGCAAGCTGGAAATCGTTCTCGACGACAGCGCCGGAACTTCCGCCCACAATCTGCAAGACTCTTCCCACGAAGTTGAAGCGTTTGTGCGGCTTGAATTGGCGGACGACTACAGGTCGGTCTACTCCCCTATCCCTACGCTCTTGACACTGGGAACTGAACGGCAAATCGCGCTGGCATTGGCGACGTCGACGGGTCTAAACGTTGAAGGCCACCTGGATCACTTGGCAAGCACAATGGAATTTAAAGATTCCCAACCCCGAATCTGTTTGGACTGGAATCGAGTGATCGAACCGCATGGTGGTCAGAACTTTTCGGTCGAGTCCGTTGCTCGCGAACTCTTGATATTCTGCGGATCAGCCTAGAATTGATACCGCATCCCTGCACGTTGGTGGTCATTGTGCAAGTTTTTCCACGACAATTGCGAAGGGTGGATTGTTGGGGCGGTTTACGTATCCGTAGCTCGCAACAAGAAACTGGGAGGGATCTAGCCTCCCGCACCACTTAAGGACTGCGTCGATCTCGTCTAAAGAGCCGGTATGCCCGTTGTACAATACCAACAGCAACAAGCCGCCATCGGCGATGAGTGGCGTCAAGCTGCTGAGCGCGGCTACGGTTGTGCCGGCCTCAGTTGCGACAGATTTGTCACCACCTGGCAAGAAACCGAGATTGAATACAACGGCCCGCAGTGATCTACGGTGATGAACATCGACCAGTGCAAAGGCCTGTTCGTGCCCGACATTAACCAATCGCGCTCTCTGCTCAAATCCTTTGGCTTCCAAGCGCGCGGAGGTGGCCTGGATGGCACTTTGCTGCACGTCGAATCCATAAACAAGGCCATCCGGACCGACAAGTTCTGCCAGCACTAATGTGTCGTGCCCATTTCCGATGGTCGCATCGACGACAACGTCTCCTCGCTTCACCAACTCACGCAGAAGCTGATGGCAGAAAGCAATTGGTCCAGGTACAGTCAAAGTGTGCGACAACGTTGTTCTCATTTCTTGGTTAACTTGTGCCAATGATACACCTGAATCAGAAACGTACCAAGGCTTCCGTGACAGACGCGCCCCTCGATAGTAGATTCGACAGCAACCTCGACCTAGGCTATCCCATTGTATTCTCGTCGATTGACACACTTGGTGACGAGCTCGAAAAATCCGGACTAAATGCGTCACCGTGTTTGTTGATCACGGACAAAAACGTCGACAGACTTTTTGGAGATCTGCTGGATGAGACGTTGCGTTCCTCCGGCTGGTCGCCCATCCGTAAAATTATCCAGCCAGGGGAAGCGTCCAAGTCTGCGGTAGTGCTGGGTTCTCTGTACGACTGGGCATTAAACGACGTTGTCGTCAACCGTAAGACGCCTGTGTTCGCTGTTGGCGGTGGAGTCGTTGGTGACCTGGCTGGCTACTTTGCAGCCACAGTGCTTAGAGGCGTCCCGCTGATACATATTCCCACCACGCTTGTCTCCCAGGTCGACAGTTCTATTGGAGGGAAAACAGGAATCAATCATGGCGCTGGTAAGAATCTGATTGGTGCGTTCTACCGGCCCAAACTGGTTTTTTCGGATACCGCTTTCCTCTCGACTCTTCCGACGGACGAATGGCGGTCCGGCCTATCGGAAGCCATCAAACATGCACTTATCGCTGACACCTCACTCTTCGAGAGAATGAGGTCAGTCTGGCCGTCCTTGCTTAAGGGATCAACAGATGCCGGAGACGTCGTGCAGTGGTCGGCTTCTGTGAAGATCAGAACGGTTAAAGAGGACGAATACGAATCCGGGAAACGGATGTTGTTAAACTTCGGGCACACGTTCGGTCATGCCATCGAGCGAGTTGCAGGATACGGTGAGATTAGCCATGGTCAAGCCGTTGCCGTTGGCATGGTCGCCGCCACGATTTTGTCCAGCGAATTGCATACTCAGGTCGATTCAGAACAAATCCTGCCGGTACTGAGTGGTTTACTCCCCAACACTTTGGGAGTAATGTCCGGTAGTGACGTGGTTGAAGCAATGCAAACTGACAAGAAGAAGACCTCGGATGGTCTGAGGCTCGTTCTAATCGAAGAGATTGGCAAGGGCTACGTCCGGGCAGGTGTCAGCGACGAGCACATCGCGAAGTGCTTCGAAGCGGCAAAAGCGATCGTTGAGAATTAATTGGCTGGCACGTTTGGAGCGGCACAAAACAGCCACTGGAAAGTACTAATAGGCTAGTAAGCCTGCGAATGCAGCATTCCCTATTCCTGCCAGTTGTGCTGACACACAAGCCATCCGCTTTTTACTTCACATACCTCGCGGCACAATAAAAGTCGCACTGTATACGCTGTTCTTTGCGACGATTGTTTTCTTTGGGTTGACGCGCACGACGGCAGGGCGCGAAGGTGTTCGTCAGGAAATCGAAGATCGGTTTCGTTCCCGATTAAGCGGTTCCATACAGATCGGACGATTGTCAGGAAACCTCGTCTATTCGTTTCTGGCAGAGAACGTCAGTCTATTTGATCCGGACGGCAAACTCATCGGGCACATCGACACGGTGCGGGCAGAGCCGTCTTGGGAGAGCCTGGTTACCCGCGAACTTCGCTTTAAGTCGATCGAACTGCGGGGAGTCGTGTTTGATGTCGAACGAGATTCCGAGGATAACTGGAATGTGGTGGAATCTATCCGACCGAGGGCTCCTTCGGACTCGGCGCGTTCACCATTTTCGCTAATCGCTCCCGATATCCGCCTCGCGCGGGCGTCAATCGTCGTGCGCAATAGAGGCTCCATTCCTGCAGCAGTGCGATCCGGAATCCTTACGGATTATCTCAACGAATCGATTACGATCGACAGATCACATTTTGTGCTTGACTGGGAAGGCACGACACGCCAATTGGACGTTGTTAACCTTACCGCAGATCTTCCGGAGCGGAACATCGCCATACGGCGCTTGCAGAGCCAAGTCGTGTGGGAAGACGACGTGACCTACGTGAATGAGTTTTCGCTAACAACTTCCGAGAGTCGAATCGAACTCACAGGGTCGTACGAATCCGCAGGGTCGGACAGTACGTCTACAAATCCGTTTGACATAGACTTGCGCGCGGTGCCACTTGCCAGCCGTGAACTCGTCAGCATCTTCCCGGTGGTAAGCGCAAGGGACGCTGTGGTTCTTGAAACCCATATGAGTGGAGATCGCAATTCGATCGTCGTTAACAATGCGAGTATTGCGCGAGGAGAATCGGCCGTGCAAGCCGCCGGGGTTTTTGATATTCGCAACGATTCTTTGTTGACCGACCTCGGCATTTCAAGTCCACATTTCTCACTAAAGGATCTTATCGCAGTTTTCCCCAGCATTAACGCTGGTCAGTTTACCGCCGTCGATTCTGCCAAAGGTGAGATCTGGATTCAAAGCGGATCAAGGCTCGCGTCGGCCGGGAATGTGATCGCTGCCGTTCAAGCAGATATCGAATCCAGTGCAGGTGCCGTGTCGACGACGGGCACGGTATCCTTCCAGAACGGCGTGCCAATTGCGTACGCAGGTACGGCGGCAATGGCTGATGTAAATCTTCTGTCGATTTCGGCGGGCCGGCTACCCGCATCGTTACTCTCAGGTAATCTGGACATAGACCTTCAGGGGCGTTCGCTGGACAACCTAACGGGCCGTGCGTCAATATTTCTTGGAGCGTCGAGCCTGTCGAGGTTTGACATCGACACATTGTCAACGACTATGGAGGCAGCGAGTGGGTTGCTCTCTCTCAGTGGTATCTATTCGCAACCTCGAGGAGGGCGTGCGAGCGTCACGGGGCAGTATCGGAATGCGAATGCAGAACCGAGCTTTTCTGCAAGCCTCCGTGGCTCAGCATTTGATCTGTTTGGTGGTCGAGACATGGACGGACTGGCCTCTTCGTTCAACGGACAAGTCGAGTTCACGGGTGGGGGCAACTCGCTTGCAGATCTCCATGGCCAGCTTTCGATTGTGGCTGATTCATCAGCGATGATGCGCAGGGGATTTAATCCTTCGACACTTGTCCCTTTTGACGAACAGCTAACCCTAAGCCAAAATGAAACAGACGGTGCCAGACTAACGCTTTCAGGTACCGTTGCAACTGGAGCATTCGAAACAGAATTGACACTACTTGAGCTATCCAGAACGTCAGCGAAATGGAGTGAACTGCTAAGCGGGTATTTTTCGCAGTTAGCCAACAAACGTTTTGCTGACCGCGAAAAGATTGCCCTGGTTGCAGATTCCGTTCTCGGAAGAGCCGCTCCGACTAGTCGATCCTTTTCGGCGCAGCAAACCAGACTCGCTTTTTCACTGGATGTCACGGATCCATCCGTGTTGGCAGCGCTCGTCTTTACGAATGCTGCCGGCCGCAATTGTTCGATTAAGGGTTCGGGCACTGTGTCGGATGAAAGCTTCTTGATTTCGTGGAGGGTCACAGCAGACTCAATCAGGATCGACTCGTTTGTTGCCGAGTCGCTCGCCTCGACGATTACGGTCTCGGCCAATGCCAACCAATTTGTTAGTCGTTCATTCTCAGTCGACGGAACAGCGCGGGCCGGCCAAACAACGATAGGCCAGCAAACTCTTGTCGACCCAGTTTTCTCCGTCAGGCATCGTGAAGGAACTGGTACGTATCGATTACAATCGGCCGAGGGGCGGCGTGTCGGGCCGATCGACGTTCGAGCGCAATTAACAACCTTGGGGACATCGAACAGACTCATCGTTGACGCTGCAAAACTCGTTGCAGGAGAGTATAATATTGGCGTAACGACCCCCAATTATATCGACCTCTATTCAGACGCTATTGTCGCTCGCAAATTTGAGCTGTTCAGTAGTGCAAGCGATGGTCAGCGTCAGAGACTTGAGTTTGACGGCACCTACAGCGCAAATCCGACGGACACGCTCCACGTGGTTTCGGAGAACATCGAGCTTGAACAGCTATCTGAATTCCTCGCGTTGAGGAATCCAATTGGTGGCACGGTTAACGGTAGAGCCGTTGTGACGAAGCAAGACAACCTGCCGGTCGTTTCCGGGGACGCGTCAATCACCACGCTGAGCCTCGGACCACGTGTTCTTGGTGACTTGGAGCTAAATGCAGATCTCCTACCGGGTACATCCAATGTTTCGATGAATGCGTCTCTCCACCCTATCCCGGATTCGGCCAGCGTTGTATTGGGTAAGATCGTCGTGAACAATCGCCTCCGCGCCAGCGGCACCGTCGGGTTTGCCGACGCTAGACTCGGACCAGCACTTGACCTTGACGTCAAGGTAGATCGAGCAGATCTTTTCTTTTTTGAATACATATTTCCCCACACGATCGAGGGGGTTCATGGTCTCGTTGAAGGCACAGGCACGATTACTGGCAACTGGTTTGATCCCAGGTTTGATGCAAGCCTCCGAATCGTCGACGGATCATTCAGCGTGCCCGATTTCAACCTCGCGTATACGATCGAAGGTGGGGTATCGGTGGATGATAGGGGTGTACACATCGGTGCCGGTCAATTGGTAGACAACAGTGGCGGAAGTGCCACGATTGGTGGATCCGTTCTTTTCAATGACTTTAAATTCTTTTCGCTCGACCTAGAGGCCCTGCTCTCTGACTTACAAGTGATGAACGTGGACCAGTCTGAGGATTTGCCCTTCTTCGGTCACATCTCGGCCTCTGGAGACGTTTCATTGTCGGGCCCCCTGTCCAATGCCTCGTTGCGTTCGATCAACGCTGAGACTACCTCGAGCAGTATTCTAAATATCCCGCTTGTCTCGGCCACGACTGCATCCGACGCAGCGTTTATTGTTTTTGCTGATTCGTCTGGTACCGTGGGAACCGAATCCAAAAAGCGCGTCCGAAGAAATGTGCTCTCTAAACGGCCCGTCGGAGAGCGAACGTTTCTTGATGGCCTCGCAATTGACCTCAACTTGTTTGGTCCGCCCGGGTCAACTGTCAACCTCGTAATTGATCCACTTCTCGGCGATGTTATGAAAGCCGTCGGTACGGGTCGAGTCCAGATTATTCGGACTGAGGGCGAGTTCACCACGTTTGGTACATTTGAAGTCAACTCGGGCGACTACCTCTTTACAGCTGGAGATGTGTTTGTTCGGCGTTTCGCACTTGATTCCGGCGGCTCGCTTACGTGGGATGGAAACCCGACGAACGCCATTCTGGACGTACCGGCGTCGTATCAGACGCGGGCATCATCAGCGGGACTGCCGGGAGCTGAAACGCAGAGTGGCACCATTCCGCTGATTGTGCGCCTTGAGATCACAGGGCGAGTGGCAACACCCGAGGTTGAACTTTCACTCGAAGTTGACCGCACCAACAGAAATGTTTCGGGGAGTTATCAAGCTCTGGAAGCAATTCTCAACCAACCTGCCAGGGCGACAGAATATGCGACGAGTGTCTTGGTAACCAACTCGTTTCTACTAACCACTTCGGACGCCAATTCAAATGCACTTGCAAGTTCTGCATTTAACAGCGTTTCTCAACTGGTCGCCAGCCAGATAAATCGGTATCTGAACGAGGCATTGCCTAACGTTGACTTCAGCTTCGGCGTCCAGGGAGAGAGTGCGCAGGAGCTTGGCGTCACCTACGGAATCGCCCTCAGCTTGCTTGATGAAAGGCTGGTGATTCGTGGACGCGGTGTTTATCAGGGCAGTCGCACTGATGCCCCTACGTCGGCGAATGGCCAGGGTTTGGAGGGTGAGTTTGTAGTCGAATTGCGGTTGAGCGAAAAGGTCTCTGTAGAGGCGTTCTATCGACGAGAAGGAGACGTTCTCACTGAGTCAGCGACAACGACCGGATCCACTGGCGCAGGTGTTTCTTACCACACGGAGTTTTCCTCTTGGCGCCGCTTTTTTCGGAGGTTGTTCGGCATTCATGAAAACAGTTCCGATGCCACGGCTTCCTCAGATTTCAACTAATCAACGTACATCTTCTTGGCAACTAAAGACGAAGACCCGGGAGCGGTTACAAACCGTGTACTGGCTTATCTCGCAAACCACGCCAACCGTGCCTTTCGGCCGAAAGAGCTGGCAAAGAAACTCGACCTCCAGGGGTATGATGACTATTCCAGTTTTCGGCACGAGCTGCAGGAATTGATTGACGGTGGAAAAGTTGCCGTACTCAAAGGTGGGCGAGTCATTCACCGGAAGCCAGCGGCGCGGCGGGTCGGCAAACTGACGGTAAATCCGAGGGGGTTTGGGTTCGTATCGATCGAGGGAGAGCCCGAGGATGCCTTCGTGGGTGGGAATAATTTAGGGACCGCACTGGACGGAGACATCGTGGAGGTGGGACTTGCCGCCAAAGCTCGGTCAAGCAAAAAAGGCCCCGAAGCGGAGGTACTCTCGATTGTTGAGCGCTCTCGTAAGACAGCGGTCGGAACGTTCAAAGAGTGGCGTAAGTTTGGCGTTGTTGTGCCCGACGATAAACGACTCGTACACGATATTTACGTTGGCTCAGTGTCGAACGCCAAACCCGGCGACAAAGTCGTTGTGTCGATCGACAAGTTCGACAATCCACACGGAAAGCCAGAGGGCACCGTTATCTCCGTTCTGGGCTCCTCCGACGATCCTCGGACCAGAGTTGCAGCCGTTGCAATGAGCCTGGGTGCTCCGGGAGAATTCCCCGACGAGGTCTTGGACTACGCTAAACAGATTGACCAGTCCTTTGGCGACGACACTGATCGAATAGACTACCGGGATCTTGATGTGTTCACCATTGACCCGGTCGACGCAAAAGACTTTGACGATGCGATAAGTCTCGAAGAGAAACCGGACGGCCTCGTCCGCCTTGGCGTTCACATAGCCGATGTAGCTAATTACGTTAAAGTCGGCCAACCGATCGACATGGAGGCGTACGAGCGAGGTACCAGTATTTACCTGGTCGACCGTGTCATCCCGATGTTGCCCGAGCTTCTATCAAATGAGTTGTGTTCACTTCGACCCGACGAAGACAAGCGGTGCATCACTTGCTTTATGGACGTCGACGTAAAGGGAAATGTTAAATCCTTTTCGGTAGAAAACACACTCATTCGTTCAAAATACCGTCTGACGTATGAAGAGGCACTCGAAATCATGGAGGGGGCACCTCACCCTTTTGAGAAGGCGATCAAAATGGGAGCTGCTCTCGCCGAAACGCTGAGCAAGAAGCGTACAGCGGACGGTGCAATCGACTTTGATCTCCCAGAGGTCCGGATTGTGCTTGACGAAGAAGGCAATCCCACGGATATCGTACCCCGAGTGCGGGCCGCCTCAAATCGGATGATCGAGGAATTTATGCTACTCGCAAATCGGGCGGTGGCAAAATGGTGTGAGTCCCCCACGTCCGTTTACAGGGTGCATGGGCCGCCAGACGCCGAACGAATGAAGAAGCTGGCGCAATACATCTTGGCATTCGGATACAAGCTTCCCATGCAAAATGACGCCGTCCAATCTGTCGACCTGAATCGCTTGCTCAACGAGATACAAGGAGAACCGGTCCAACCGATCATCCAGCAGGCAGCCTTGCGGGCTATGGACAAGGCGCGATATTCCACAGACAACATCGGTCACTACGGGCTTTCGTTTGAGGATTACACACACTTCACAAGTCCGATTCGCCGGTATCCGGATCTGATGGTACATCGCCAGATCAAGAATAAGCTCGCGGGTAAACGCGATAAGACCGGCAAAGACGAGGTTGAAGCAAATTGCGAACATTGTTCGGATCGCGAGCGTGTCGCCACCGAGGCTGAACGCGAGTCGATTAAGCTGAAACAGGTTGAATTCATCAGCAAACATCTTGGTGATGAATTTGACGGCGTCATTAGCGGAATCACTCGCTTCGGGATCTTTGTTGAGTTGGATAAGATCCTCGTTGACGGAATGGTTCATGTCCGAGATATGAAGGACGACTACTACGAGTACGACGAAGACGCATATGCGATGGTTGGGACTAGATCCGGCGTCCGTCGTACGGTCGGCGACTCGGTTAGAGTGATTGTCGTCCGCGCCGATACAGATACTCGGGAAATCGACTTCTTTTTTGCCGAGGACTAGCTTCACTATTGCTCGAATCACTTTCTACATATT
>CBDTVC010000022.1:0-12064 GCA_965363925.1 uncultured bacterium
AGGAACAGGTGTACGAATTGATCCTAACCTGGCTAGCTGAACGATTCGAATAGGCTGAAGAACACGACGGATCCGAACGCCCGCCCCGAATTCCAAGTTCAAACAAGAAAAAACAGAAACGTAAACTTCCTGGCGTGAAACATATTCCAATCGAATCCACGCCATACACAACGCTCCGATTACGGGTTCAGCCGCCCCGTCAAACGTGGAAACGGAATCGCTTCTCGGAGGTGTGGGAGATTGCAAAGCCACGTAACGGTTCTCTCCAGTCCAAGACCAAATCCGCTGTGCGGGACCGATCCATAGCGCCTCAGGTCGAAGTACCACTGAAAGACCTCAGCCGGGAGTCCGTGGGCCTCAACTTGCGATTCAAGGAATGCCAGATCCGTAGCCCTCTCGCCACCACCGACAATCTCGCCATATCCCTCGGGAGCGAGCACGTCCATCCCCAACGCCAGTCGGTCATCGTCCGGATCACGCTTCATGTAGAAGGCTTTGATCGACGCCGGGAAACGATGAACAATAATCGGTTTGTCAAAGTGCCAAGTCAGCACCGTTTCGTCACTGCCGCCGAAGTCACCTCCCCATTCAAAATTCAGGGCTGACTCCTTCCACGACGGAAGATTTCTGAGCTCCTCTTCGATTTCGTCCAGCCGTTTATTGATCTCGATTTCGCGTGCATCAATTCGCCGCTTTTCACCTTTCTTGGCTTGGCCATAACGAGTCCGATTTCCGTCCCGCTCGTTCGTCAAGGTTATCCGCTCTTCGCCAATCAAATGCTCCTTTTCGTCAAACATCAGGCGTGTCTTTTCGCTTCGAAGCAGCTCCACCGCATCGTCGTACGATAGCCGGGGAAATGGGCCGACGATCTTCTTGAGCTTTTCCACGTCACGCTCAAGCACATCCAACTCGATCACGCACTTCGCCAATACATCCGCCACAAGGCGAACAAGTAAATCCTCTGCGAGCTGCATATCCATCTCGAGATCGAAAAATGCCATCTCAGGCTCGATCATCCAAAACTCAGTTAGGTGTCGACGCGTCTTAGATTTTTCAGCCCTGAACGTCGGACCAAACGTGTAGATTTTCCCAAAAGCCATGGCCATCGCCTCGCCATAGAGCTGTCCGCTTTGAGTCAGATATGCCTTCTCGTCGAAGTAATCCAGCTCAAACAACGTCGACGTTCCTTCAACGGCATTGCCTGTCAAAATTGGCGGGTCCATTTGCAGGAAACCTTGCTCCTGGAAAAAGCCGTGGATCGACATCATGATCTGGTTGCGGATCCGCATGATCGCCCATTGCCTTCGGCTCCGAAGCCACAGGTGGCGATGGTTCATCAAGAACTCAACTCCATGGGGCTTCGGTGTAATGGGATAGTCTGCGGCCGTGCTAATAATGGACATCGACGAAATCACCACCTCGACTCCGCCGACCTGTCGATCATCCGCTTTTACAAGCCCGGTGATTTGAACGGCGCTCTCCTGCGAGCAAGCCGAGGCAGCCGCCCACGAATCTGCTGAGAGTTCGGATTCCGATGCCACACACTGTACGATACCTGACCCATCGCGGACGACAAGAAAACTCAGGCCCTTTGATCCGCGCTTGTTATACAGCCAACCTTTCAGCGTTACCTGCTGATCGACGTATTGCGCTAGCGCTTCAATACTTACCACGGATGCCATGCTTGATTAATGTTTCGGTTGTGATTGTTTGACGAGTCTACAACATCCAGCTACATCCTGCGCCATCAAGATCCATTCGACGCTCACTCAGCGCGATTGGGCAAACGTAGAGCGGGCACCCACTCGTAGTAGACACCCGCTCGATCAAACCGAAATATATGAAAAAGCCTATCTGCTAGTTAGCTCGCTGAGCCAGTTCGGTGACTGCGGTTCGCCTGAAACGGTTGAGTGTACCTGCTCGAATTCGCCAAATCCCTGTGTATCCGCGAAAATAAAGACTGCCTGACCCTGACCCTGGATATTGTTGTACTGCCAGACTTCGTAGGGCGCAACTCCACGATCATACATATGCGGATCAACGGCAGACGGCATACCATATCGCAGGATGATGTGCCCCCGGTCTGATCGCCACCCCTGTCCGATCGAAGAGGAATACCGTTCCTCAGCAAACTGAACTCGACGATAGTATTCATCGCGAAATTCATTCTCGCGCGTTGCAGGATTTGGGTCGCGCTTGTCCCAGAAATCATAGAGGAATCGTCTCCGTTCTGCTTGATCCTCAATCGATTTGATTCGACGTCGCTCACGATTATTTGCAATGACGCCAATCAGGTCAAATGCGCGCTCTACTTCCTCCACCGACATGCTTGCAAACTCGCTCGTCTCAAAATTGACCTCCGCGCCAATGACAGGCGGCCGTTCGACGTCTGGATTGAATACGAAGAATTTTCGTGATTGCTCTACGAGTGATTGGTTGTTCGCGTCGAGTACCGCAACCTTGACAAAATAGCTTCCACTTGGCAGAGCAGAAAGATCAAAGCTTCCGACGAGCACATCCGGATCACGCACAGTCCGTTTCTTCCGAACCTGAAGACCGGCGATCGGGGCGGCTTGATTCGCCTCCGAAACAAAACTCAGCACCGTGTACTCCTCGCCCCCTGCAAGACTAGCGGTCAGGTTATAGGCCTCAACGTAATAGAAGAGAGTGCTCAGTGCTCCACCAAAAAGCTGATTGGCATTAGGCCTGACATCAAGACCATTCTTGTAGAAGACACTGGTACGATCTTGCGAGGCCTGGATCGAGCTGGCTAACGCCATTCCCGAAAGTTTAGCCAAGCCCTCCGATGCATAATCAGGAACCACAACGTCTCTTCGAAGCGCAAAATGAGGTCGCGATGTGCTGGAGTCTGCCAGGACGTCGACGGTCATCTCATATTCTCCGGGCGGGACCACAGTTCTAAACTGGTGAACAAAGAACTGTCCTTCTTGAAGCATCGTCGTGTCCGCTACAATGAAGCTGATGGTACTCGTATCTGCGTACACTGGATCAACGGGCGTACCCTCGAGCTCTGCACTTGTCGAACGCGCTAACGTGTATGCGACTGGCAACTGCGAGAGCATCGCATCTTCAACAGACGTAAATCGCAAACCGGATGCGTCAAACGCAAGATATATTTCGACCAGGGATTCGCCGTCCCCGTATGCAAACGATGCCTCGTCCATATCGACCTGGAGAACCTGAGCTTCGACCAAAATGGAAGGAAAGCTGAGCAGCCCAATCAAAAAGAGTTGGACACCGATTCTTCGTTTAGTACATCCTGACATCATTCGAACACCTGTTGTTAACCAAAAGCCGCATTGGGAAGATAAGCCTTCAACCACAGTCCACGACGCGGAGTCGCCTCAAATAGACCCGGCAAAAAGAAGTGCCCTTCCCGGACACGCTTGCTATTTCGCCTGGCGCATGCCCCCCGATTTATCGCCCCTCACGTCATTGTGCCCCGTGTCAGACCCCGCCAAACCATGTGGATGAAGCCATCACGTATCATAAACGCCAACCCTTCGTGCGGGTTCACAGAATGCCCGAAAACAGTCCCGAATCAACCGAACAGAGCATAAATGGACAGTGACAGAACCGGCATACACACTACCAGATCCAACTTCATTCGATAATTACGCTCTACCGCGCAATTGTGGGGCTGGCAGAATCTGACGTAGAGCGGAGCGATAAGACCATCAATAATGATGAGCACAGGCAGACCGAGGGCAATGTGCCCTGCAAGACCAACAAACGGCACACTCAGGGCAACTGTGGCAGCAGCAAACTGCACGAGTTGACGATGCCGCGAAGCAAACGTCTCTAGACCAGCTCGACCATCACCTTCGATATCCGGAATATCCGATAACAGAGTGTTCGGCAACAGAAACGCCACTCGGTAGGCAAAAAGAAACCAAACCTCGGCAACCAAGACGTCTTTGCCCAGAACCATTGGCAGGATAGTCGTCCCGGCCGCCCATGCGATCGCGATTACGATCGGTTTCATGAACCAGATGCTCTTCAAACGGATCTTGCCGGGCAGGACGGGAATACAATACAATGTTGCCACAACTACGAGGATTGCGACTACAATGAGCGCGAAGACGGTCACGACCTTGCCTAGGGCGAGGATGAACAGGGAAGAAGCAACCGCCGTAGTGACAATCAAAAGCGGCCGATTGTCCCGCTGCCACTGCACGCGACCCGCATGGTTAAACTCGTCTTCCGGTCCAGCCCACCACATCTGCTCGAAGATGTAGACGAGGTATGCGCCGCTGGCAACCAAAACAAGTCCCCAGGGATTCACAGAGGCGCCCATCAACAAATAGGTCGTCAGTGTCAGCGCAATGGCGACGTCGGGGATCAGCAAGCTGGAGTAGGCAACCAAGTCGCCGACCGAATGGACCGTTCGCAGCCGCTCTACAGAAGTGTTCTGATTTTGCATTACTTGCTCAGGCGAGTCGAACTTTCCGATCCGCTTTTCCACTCGGCGTCTGTTTCCCTATTGAAGACGAACTCATCTCCGCGCGCAAACTCGCGCTTTTGAATATCGAATAGTCGCTCTTCGACTGTCATCCGTCGCGTACCAGTTGTCGGTTCATCAACAAGTGTAATGAGTTCGAATATGTTTCGCTTGGCGTCGGCGCGGCGCCCGCGATCACTGGTTGCTGTTCCGGAACTGACCAAAACGGTTGACTGCCGGCCTTCGGTCACGACACATGCATGAGACTGGTGTAGATGCCCGGATAGAATTGCATCAACACCCCACTCCAATGCCAGACTCAGGAGTTTATCCCCGTTTCTCGCTACGTCGTGCCTAGCGAAAACATCTGCCTGGCTGATCAAATGATGGTGAACAACCAACAGCTTTGTCGGCGCATCCTGCGTGCGGGTGAAGAATGATTGCGCTCGGACAAGTTGTTCCTTTGAGAACCTTCCGCTCTTTACGGTCCAGCCGTATGAAGAATTCAGAGCCAGAACAGCTACATCGTCGCGAACCAGTTCGGCATCGACGTCCGGCGAAATGTATTTCCGGTATCGAGCCAGCGGGTTAAATAGGCGACGAACAGGAAACCACCACGCAAAAACATCGTGATTGCCAGGAATTACAATAGCCGCGTTTAAGGCTTCTAAAAGTTCAGCGGCCTGGCTGAGTTCTTTCTTTCTTGCCCGCTGAGTCAAGTCACCGGCAACGACGACAAGGTCCGGCGCTGCCCGGTTCACATCGGACACTAGCGCCTCGACGATATCCTCGTGCGCGATGCGCCCAAAGTGCACATCCGTAATTAACGCGATCCTGAGCCGGCTCAAGTCATTCGGAGATAGAGCTACTTACAACAGCATCGTGGCAGGCTGTTCGAGGTGCCGCTGAACCGTTCGAAGAAATTCAGCTCCCGTTGCTCCGTCCACAACGCGGTGGTCGCAGGAAAGGGTGAGTTTCATTCGCTTGCCAGCTACGACCGCGCCGTCTTTGACAACTGCCTCGTCACGAATCGCACCGATCGCCAGAATACATGCGTTCGGCGGGTTGATAATAGCGGTGAATTCCTGAATCCCGAACATGCCGAGGTTACTTGTGGTAAACGTCGACCCTTGGAATTCATCCGGCTGCAGCTGGCGATTGCGCGCGCGCCCAGCAAGCTCGCGGGTCTCGTAAGCAATCTCTTCGAGCCCCTTCCGATCTGCGTTTCGAACAACGGGCGTTACAAGTCCGTCATCAATGGCAACTGCTATGGCCACGTGCACTTGATTGTGCATTTCGACGATTCCCTGCTCTTCCATCCACGAAGCATTTACTCCTCGGTGTAAACGGAGTGCGGCTGCACAAGCTTTGGTAACGAAGTCATTATAAGAGACTTTGAGCCTTCCGGTTGCTTCGGCGGCTGCGTTAACCTGTTCTCTGGCAGACATACACGCGGCCATATCAACATCAACCGTCAAATAAAAATGCGGAGCGGAAAACTTACTTTCCGACAACCGTCTTGCAATGGCTTTTCGCATCTGCGAAATGCGAACGACATCAGGCGTACTTGATGCCGAGTCACCCTGGTACGCAAAGGTCGGCTTCGGAAGCGGCACAGCTGGAACGTCGGCCGCCTGCTTGGCCGGAGCAGCAGATGGAGACCTTACGGTCGCCGGCGTCTGCGTCGGTGCCTCTCGCTTGGACGGTTGGACCGCACTCATTGGCATCGATTGGACGTTGCCCATCGCCGCTTCGATATCGCGTTTCACAATTCGACCATCCGGACCCGTTCCCCGAATTTCTGGAAGCGACAGGCCGTGATCCGCAGCAAGTTTTCTGGCCAACGGTGACGCCTTAATTCGGCCATCACCAGTAGCGTACGTCGTCGCCCTGTTATCCTCTGAAACCGCAACGGCTGGTGTCGCCATGGTCGTCGCAGCACCATCACCCGAGGCTGAAGAGGTTGAGCTATCTACGCTGGCTGACGACCCGGCAGAATCTGAATAGGAGGCCAAGATATCGTCTGGGCTTTCTCCAGCCTTCCCGAGCACTGCAATCAACCCGCCAATCGGGATCGACGAGCCTTCTGGAACCACCTTCTTCAAGAGGACACCGTCATCATACGCTTCCAGATCCATTGTCGCTTTGTCAGTTTCAACCTGTGCGATGACATCGCCCGGCGACACTGTTGCGCCCTCTTCCACACTCCATGCGACAAGGACACCCTCCTCCATAGTGTCACTCATCTTGGGCATTTCTACTGCAATAGCCATTCGTTCTTCTGTATTTGTGGTGGGTCAGTGTGCGCGTCAGCTAATTGACGTACATCACTTGTCGACAGGCTTGTACGGCGTCAGAAACTTGAGGCATGTAATGATCCATCAAATTTTTCGCGTACGGTGCCGGGACATCTTTTGCCGTGATACGAATTACTGGTGCATCGAGGTAATCAAAGGCCTCTTGTTGAATCTGGAAGGCAATCTCAGACGAAATGCTGGCGTACGGATTACTTTCGTCAATAATCACACATCGATTTGTCTTCTTGATCGACTGAATAATCGCGTCCATATCCAGCGGCCTGATCGTTCGAGGATCAATTACTTCCGGATTGTACCCTTGCTCAGCAAGCTCTTCAGCCGCCTTCATCGCGAGGTGATAGCTCTTTGAGTGTCCAATAATCGTAACGTCTGAACCTTCGCGACCGATACGAGCCTTGCCCAGCGGGATGGTATAGTCAGCGTCGTCGGATACGTCACCCTTTACGCCGTACATGACTTCACTTTCCATGAACAAGACCGGGTCATCGTCACGGATCGCACTCTTCAATAGTCCTTTGGCGTCGTCAGGGTTTGATGGTATCACAACCTTCAAGCCAGGAAACGTGGCGTAAAGCGACTCGGTCGCAGTGTTGTGTGTCGCGGCCAACTGTCCGGCAGCCCCATTGGGGCCGCGGAAAACTATCGGTACAGTGAATTGCCCGCCTGACATATAATTGATTTTCGCTGCGTTGTTGACGATCTGATCAAACGCGACAAACGAAAAATTCCAGGTCATAAATTCGATGATGGGTCGCAGCCCGTTCATCGCAGCGCCTATACCGAGTCCAGCGAAACCATTTTCGGAAATCGGTGTGTCGATGACTCGTTTCGGGCCGAAACGATCAAGCATTCCTTCACTCACTTTGTAGGCGCCGTTGTACTCAGACACCTCCTCCCCCATTAGGAAGATCCGCTCATCACGATCCATCTCTTCCACCATTGCTGCGCGGATCGCTTCTCTAAATTGCAAATTTGCCATTACAGTAGACTGACTGAATCGTTATCGGGAATTGTTCCAGGACAGGAAGGGATAATCCCCCTGCGTGTACACATTGTCGTAGATCTCGTCGAGCTCTGGCTGACTTGAGTTCTCTGCAAACTCAACTGACTTCATCACGACACTTTTCACTTCGTCATCAATACTGTCCAGCACTTCATTGGTACTGAGGTCTCGACCGATGATGTATGCTTTCAGGCGGATAATCGGATCATCGTTCTTTCGAGAATCCAGTTCTTCCTTCGTCCGATAGTTACCCGGGTCGCTCATCGAATGACCACGGTAGCGGTACGTCCTGATTTCAAGAATCGAGGGCTGCATGTTACGAGCGAGATCAACTTGCTTTGTCATCGCATTGTAGACGTCGAAAACATCCATGCCGTCTGCAACCGCTGCTGGCATGTTGTATCCAACGGCGTGCTTGAAGAAATCGGTTTCGGCAAACGCACGATCTATCGATGTGCCCATTGCGTACTGGTTGTTTTCGATTACAAAAACTACAGGGAGTTTGTACAGTCCGGCCAGATTCAATGCTTCGTGAAAAGAGCCTTGACCAACAGCGCCGTCACCGAAGAAGCAAAGGCATACACCGTCGTCTTGCTTGTATTTGTGTGCAAAGGCAATTCCGGTTGCTACCGGGATATGCGCGCCGACAATACCATGCCCACCGAAGAGACCTTTCTCTTTGCTGAAGTAGTGCATTGACCCGCCTTTCCCTCGCGACGAGCCGCCCTGCCTACCGAACAACTCCGCCATGCACTCATCCGCCGTCATCCCGAGTGCCAATCCAATACCATGGTCGCGATAAGCAGTGATCACGGAGTCACGCCCTATACGGAGGGCATTCGCAGCACCAGTCGACACCGCTTCCTGACCGATGTACAGGTGGAGAAACCCGGCGATCTTCTGCTTGCCGTACATCTGGGCTGCGCGTTCCTCGAAGCGACGTTGCAACAACATGTTTCGATACATGTCGAGCAACTGGGAGTCACTTAAGCCCAGTTCGACATGGTTGTGCTCTTCCCGCGCATATGTGTCCACGGTAAAAGAAATATTCGCGCGCTGGGGACTTCCCATCCCGTTCGCTGGCGTAGTGTCCATTTCCATCAGCTTTGATGCTCGATTAATGTGGTGCTCGACCGCGGAGCCGTATTGCGACAGCGGCAATCAGCGGTGGCTTGAAAAGATAGGTCAATACGCCTTCGTATAAAAGCAATTCTGGCGTTCCATAGGGGGTAGAGCGCTGCTGGAACGCATGGTCTCGCCTTCTCAGAAAGTCGGGCGGCACCCGTCCGCAACTGGCGGGTTACACGCACGAACGTACTTGTTTGCTCCGCAGTTGGACAGTAAACTTGTGAGTCAGCGCCTGCAAGCCCTGCTGACGCCAACCTGTCCCGATTACGAAACGGCGTCGCTCGCGGATTTTACGCTTTCCACCGTCCAACCGTAGCAGCCCCACCATAGAACCGAGTGTAGAACCCCGACTGTAGAACCCGACGTAGAAGCCCCGGCGTAGAAGCCCCGACTGTATAAGCCCCGACTGTAGAAACTTTGCGATCAGTGTCCAAATCCAATTCCTCATCTGAAGCCCAAACCGTAGCATCGTATGATGTCGCGGCGATCTTGTCCGGTGACAAGAAAGCTTTTGAAGACATGGTTCGGGCCGAAAGCGGACGACTGTTTCGGGTCATTCAACGGGTTGTCCGCGATGAAGACGAGGCTCAAAGCATCTTGCAAGAAACCTTTCTGCAAGCCTACAAGCGTCTTGACAGTTTTCGCAAAGAATCAAAATTCTCTACTTGGCTTTATGCCATTGGAATCAATATTGCCCGTGGGGCGGTCCGGAAACTGAAGCGATCGAACACGATCGCCGATGACGAGTTTGAGCGATTGCAGCCGCAGTTTAAGGATGGCATGGCCATGTCCCCTTCCCGGGCATGGCAACCAGACAGGCGTCTGGAAAAACAAGAATTGCACGAGGTAGTGCGAAGCGCAATCGACCGCCTGCCAGACGATTACAGGATTGTGATCAACCTCCGCGACATAGAAGAAATTGCGACTCCGGAAGTTGCGTCGATTTTGAACATCTCCGAAGGCGCAGTTCGTGTCCGCGTTCATCGCGCACGACAAGCTCTTAAGGCCCTTTTGGAGGAATACATGTCATGAGCCTACAATCGCCCACAAAGTGCCGTGCCATGCGACCGCCTGCCGTGTATCCGCTATACGGTGAGACTGGAATGCCGTTAGACCACATTGCTGTTAGACCACATTCCGACATACACACAGAAACAATTCCACTCCTTGGGTTACACACTAGCATGATACCTTTGGTGATATGAGACTATTTGCAAAATTGATGCGTTTATTCGGCGCTTCCTTGACGTGTAAGGACGCGAACAGCTTCCTTGCATCGTACCTGGATGGCGCGCTCGAAACTACGACAGAGCGAAAGTTTGAGAGGCACATAAAGCATTGTCCGAATTGCTCAAGCTTCCTGGAGCAATATCGCACGACCATCGATCTCTGCCAAAGCAGCAGAATTGATGACCTCCCCCCAGAGCTAGTTTCGGAAACCCTCGATTTTTTGCGCAAACGCTGGTAGGTGAATTACAGCCCATCAGAAAAAGGCAATTCCGATTGTCGTAAATTCAGGGCCCGTCCAACGATAATAAGCGGCTTTGGAAAAATCTCTCGTCGTTATTCCGACTTACAATGAAGCGCAGAACATCGCCGCGATCCTCGATCGCGTTCTGGTACTTCAACCACCCGTTGACGCTCTCATCGTCGACGATGGTTCGCCTGATGGCACGGCACTCATTGTCTCCGGCTTTGCGGAAAAATATCCAGGCCGGATTCACCTTATAGAACGGCCGTCGAAGCAAGGCTTGGGATCAGCATACCTCACCGGATTTCGCAAAGCACGAGACCTGCAATACACATACATTTGCGAAATGGATGCGGATCTTTCACACAATCCGAAAGACCTGCCAAAATTGATTGCTACGGTCGCGAGCGGCGAAGCGGATCTTGCAATCGGCAGTCGATATATCGACGGGGTACGAATAATGAATTGGCCGCTGAGCCGGTTGCTACTCTCGTATTTCGCAGGTGTTTATACCCGGGTCATCACACGCCTGCCCGTTGAGGATGTCACCGCCGGATTCAAGTGTTTCAACTGCAAGGTGTTCGAGGCAATCGACTTCAGCAAGGTCCGGTCGAACGGCTATTCGTTTCAGATCGAGATGACCTACCGCGCCTGGAAGAAAGGATTCAGGATCGTCGAAATCCCGATTGTTTTTACTGAGCGCACGGAGGGACAGTCAAAAATGAGCAAGTCAATTGTGCGCGAAGCTGCTTTCAAGGTGTGGGAGTTGCGATTCCGGCAAATTTTTGGGCGCCTTTAGAATCGACAGATTCAGCCAAAGTATTCGTCGATATTAGCCCAATACCGGCTGTTTCACTTCTAGTACGGAATCAAACAGTTCGTCAAAATTCTTGACGTGAGTCCGCCAATCGAGATCTTCTGAAATTGATTTCAAGGTCGTGAGTGGCAATGGACGCTCGTTGCCGGACAGAATCTCACACATGATCTTGAAAAGCTGTTCCTCGTCATCGTAGAGTGCCGGCGCGTGCAACAGCGGAGTGTGCAGCGACTCAGGAACTAACTCGGGATACGAAAGCCTGTTGGGCAGAACAGGATGACAACCGCAGTAGATCGCTTCGAGGATCGCAATTCCGAAGAACTCATGGATCGCGGTCGAGGCCACAATGTCAGCTCGGTGCAATAGGTTGCTGTACTCGGCGAAGTCCTCTGCGTATCCATAGTGCAAGATCCGATCTGCGTAACGCTTAAACGCTTTCTCAAATTCGTAGGGCTGCTCCTCAAAGTGCTCACCGGCAAGAATCAATCGAAACTTGAAGCCCGCATCGTCCAACCGATTCATCAGTCTGAAGAAACCTTCAGGATTCTTGTCATATTCCCAGCGTTGATTCCACAAAACGATCGGCGGTTCCATTCCTGGTCCCCAAGCATGACGGGAGTAAGACTTGGCATATTGATCGTGACGTTCAAGGTTCATTCCAAGATGGAGAACACTCGACTTTTCGCGAATTGTCTGTACGCTGTTCAGGTGTGTGTAGTCTGGAAAAGCGCGAAGAAGGGTAGGCAACGCTTCGATAAACTCATCGAAGTGAAACTGCGAGTTGAATACAATGGAATCGGCCGCGAGGCACGACAGGTAATTTATATACGCGTACGTGAGATCTCGCTTTTCGCCCTCCTTAAGC
>CBDTVC010000023.1:0-11991 GCA_965363925.1 uncultured bacterium
AATGAACGAGCCCGAACGATACGACCTCCCTCGCGTCGGTAAGGAACGTCAGGAATTTGTGTTCAGTATCGATCGAGGAAGCGACGGCTTCTACTATGCCGGTACGTGGCCCGAAGGTGACCTGATGAGACTCGATCTGAACTCAGGTCAGTACACAAATCTCGGCGCCTTGAAAGAGAATCCGCCACGGGAGTACTACCTGCGCCACATCATGCCTGACTTCGACGGGAAGTTGTTCTTGTCTTATGCGACGGAGACCTCTTTGCTTGAATACGATCTTCAGTCGGGTGAAACGAGGGAGTTCTTGCCAGAGGCTTTTCGCGACAAGCAATGGGTCAACCATGCCCTTCGATTCGACGACATGTTGGTCGCACTCGTCAGCGCCCCCGACGTCCTTCTCTTTCTGAATCCCGAATCAGGGGAGCTTATTCGGGCGGTTGAAATTCCTTTTAGCAGAATCTGGCAACACAACTACAAGACACTGCAACCGCACAACGGATTCTTGTACTTCGGTACCACCGAGGATGAGACGTTGCGTCGCTATAACTTCGCCTCCGACACCTTTGAATTAGTTGTCGCAGGAGCCGGACATCCGATCGGTATGGCGGGTGATAAATACCTGTTTACAGTGACTACTCGCGGTCTCTATTCAGTCGTCGACCTTGACACGAACGAAATTGTTGTTCAAAGTCAAAGTGATTTCCAGGGAGATGGGATGGTTATCCACACCTTGGCTGAGGGGCCAAACGCGTCAGTGATTGGCGGATCTTACATCAACCAGGGCTTCTTTCGATACGATCCGGCGACCGACGAGCTCTTTTCGCCCGGCCGATCGACTTCCCACGGCGGCCAGATCGATAACATGGTCACACTTGATGACAAGGTCTACCTAGGGCACTACACCAAAGCGTGGTTCAGTGTCTACGATCCAGCAATAAGCTGGAATCCCGGTTCTGATTCTTCAAGTAATCCACGCGTTCTTGGTGCTGCCAAAGAGACGCAAGATCGTGTGCCTGACGGTGTCGCAGGGCCGGACGGGAAAATCTACTTCGGCACAAAGCCCGAGTACGGAAAGACAGGTGGCGCACTTGTGGTTGTTGATCCTGCCACCGAGAAGATCGAGGTCCACCGTAACGTTGTTGATGAACAATCGGTGTATGCGTTAGTGTCTGACGGTGAACGATATATTTATGCAACGACGAGCATTCGGGGTGGGTTGGGGTCACGCGAAGTTGCAAAAGAATCCAAGCTTTTCGTGTGGGATACCGAAACCGGACAGAAAGTCCGGGAGAGTACTGTTATTCCGGACGCCTACGAGATTTGGGGGCTGGATTGGGCTGATGAGGGTGTTCTCGTCGGTGCCGCAGACTCAGTATTGTTCCTCTACGACGTTGAAGCTGATTCTGTCTTGAAGATGTTGCAGGTTGCTCCTGAGGAAGTGAAAAAACTTGTGACTTCGCAAGATGGTTGGATCTACGGGATGACCGAGGAACGACTTGTACGCGTGAAAAAAGACCTATCACGCTTCCAGACGATTGACGTTCATGAAGGGTATTGGGACAGCATGGTTGAAACGTCTGCGGGAAGGCTATTTGTAGGGCGTGGCGAACGCTTGATGGAGGTCATCCGCAACTAGTGTTCGCTGGACTGTCCGGATTTTGACCTCGCTTCACCGGCTACTCGCGTCATTGATTTAGTTCGGCCTATCCGTCGGACCATCCGCAGTCAAATGATCAGATAGAAAGGCGGATGGAGAGAGACGGGAAGAATGGTACTGCCAGCCGGTTACAGTATGGTGCTTGAGTACCGTCAGAAAACTACACAAATCTATACACACCGGATTCGGGTCCCGTCCTTGGTCAGAATGGGCCCTCATTTGCACCGCAGACTCATCAGCCGCCGAACCGACGCGCCGTCCGCCCGTTACCACCGCCGCTATCGTTCGTCACATAATTGGCTGCTAGTGGCAATATCCGAAACCGACGCCCGTTACAAAGCCAAACCAAGCCCCAGTCCCAGCCGAATCCATCTGATCTAATCCGAATGAAACACTTTGCTACTGCGCTTCTATTGTCCGCTTTTCTCGTTTCCCCTTCAGCAAACGCACAACAAGGGCTCGTCAATTACGAGGAGACGATAAAGTTGGATATCGAACTACCGCCCGAGATGGCGGATATGAAGGACAAATTTCCGAGCTCCCAAAGTGCGATGAAGCAACTTCTGTTCAATGAAGAAGCATCACTGATGCACGCCATCGTCGAAGAACAGAAAGAAAACATGGCCGCAAAGTCGAGTGGCGGCATGATCTTTAAAATGGGTTCCCAGGGCGCAGAGAATGAGACCTATGTCAACTTCGACGAAGAGTCTTTGGTCGAGAAGCGCGAATTCATGGGGCGGACGTTCCTTGTCGAAGGCGCCCCCGAACCCATCGCTTGGAAGATGTCGACCGAACGCAGTGAGTTTCTTGGATACATGTGTATGAAAGCAACCGCGATTCGTGACTCAACGACCTTGGAAGCCTGGTTTACGCCTGAAATTCCCATTCCCGCTGGTCCTGATTCTTTTGGTGGATTGCCGGGCTTGATACTCGTACTAAACATCGATGATGGTCAGCGGACGTTCGTCGCCAAGGAGCTTTCACTTGAGGAGCTTGCGGACGACGCAATCGTCGCACCCAAGAAAGGTAAACGTGTCACTCGCGACGAGTTTGACAAGATTGTCGAAGACAAAATGAAAGAAATGGGTGCCGAGCGTGCGGGCCGAAGTGGTAACAGCTTCCACATTACAATCGAGAACTAGCTTCTTTTGTTCGGCGGATGGTCAACACCCAAACGATCATCTGCTTTCTGCACTTCCACTTTGGCGGCGCCCGTGTGATTGACAAAGTACCGACCACGCCCGCTGAAGTCACTTGACCCTTTTCTATTTCGCGCCTGGTCCGATGCACATAAATATTGTCACCACCCGCAATTTTTTCAAAGTTACCATGACGATGGTGGCGATCGTCGCCATGAGCTTCGGCGCGAAGACGGCCAACGCCCAGAATTCGAAGGTCGAAGTCACAGGAATGATTGTGGACTCCTCGTCGGTACCGCTCGCTGGGGCCACCGTTGTTCTGATGCAACAGTCCGACTCAGTCATGACGAGCTTTGGCGTATCGAACAAACAGGGTGCTTTCAAACTTCGGAGAGTGCCCGCGGGTGCCTACATCCTGCAGGTAACGTTTGTCGGGTTTGGACCGGATACGCAGCAACTCGATGTTGCAGGATCACCGATCGACGTCGGGACGATTGCACTTGGCGAAGATGTCTCTGAACTGAATGAGTTAGTGATCAGTGAGGATCGGATCCCGATGCTGATTAAGGGTGACACACTGGAATACAATGCCGATGCATTCTATACGCGTGCCAACGCAAACGTGCAGGAATTGCTGAAGCGATTGCCGGGTGTCGAAGTAGAGAGGGACGGCACCATCAAAGCCCAGGGAGAGACCGTTCAGAAAATTCTCGTCGATGGTAAGGAGTTCTTTGGCGACGATCCAAAAATTGCGACCCAGAATCTCCCCGCAGATGCGATCAAGAAAGTGCAGGTGTACGACAAACAATCTGATATTGCAGAATTTACTGGCATAGACGATGGAGACGAGGCCAAGACGATTAACCTCGAACTCAAAGAGGACAGCAAGAAAGGCTACTTCGGCGACGTAACCGCCGGGTTTGGAGATAACACCCGTTACGACGGAAAACTTAATCTAAATCGGTTCAGTCCCTCGACACAATTTTCTGTCATCGGCAATGTGAACAACATCAACCGCCAGAGCTTTTCGTTTGGCGACTTCATGAGTTTCATGGGCGGTATGTCTTCCATGATGTCAGGGGGCGGATTTTCGTTTGATACCGGTGGTGTTCAATTGGGCGGGGATATTTCGGATGGGTTCTCAACTACGACGTCCGGCGGATTGAATTTCAGCCGAGACTTTGGCTCCAAAACAGAATTGACAAGCAGCTACTTCCTGAATCACATTGACAACAACCAGGAACGGGACGTGCTGCAGCAACAGCTAATCGGATCAACGGGATCGTCTCTGGTATCACAGGCTTCAGACCAAGGGAGCAAGAATTTAAACCATCGCCTGAATCTGAACGTCAAACATGAGTTTTCAAAAGGTCATGACATCCGGTTGCGGTCAAATGCCTCGGCCAGTGATGCATCACTAACGAATCGGAGCCTGCGCCAAAGCTTTGGCGTGGACGACGTCTTGCAGAATCTTAGTAACAGCGATTACACATCGGATGGAAAGACCTTTGGAGGGAGCGGTACCCTGACGTATCGAAAAAAGCTCTCGGAAAGTGGGCGCAGCCTCATTGGTGATGCCCGACTAGACGTGAACGATTCAGATCAAGATGGAACTCTACTCTCGACAACAGACTTCTACCAGAGTGGAAACGTCTTGACCAGTGATGAGATCGCGCAGATTCAATCGCAGTTTGGTAACACAATTACCAACTCGCAGAAGCTTTCTTTCATCGAACCGATTGGTATTAAATACTCAGTCGAAGTACACGCTGATCGTCGGTCGGTTCAAGAGGATCAAGACAAAGCGGTTTTTGATTCGGATTTGGGCGATGGCTCAAGGACGCTTAACGAAGACCTTAGCACCGCCTTCCAACGGACATACACGTATGGTCGCGGTGGGTTTAATGTGCGTCGGAATGTA
The DNA here is from genome assembly GCA_965363925.1 of uncultured bacterium. Classification (GTDB taxonomy): domain Bacteria; phylum Bacteroidota; class Rhodothermia; order Rhodothermales; family JABDKH01; genus JAGQWL01. The sequence goes on from CBDTVC010000023.1 coordinate 4,718, forward strand.
GAGGGCTTTAGCATCGCCGCTGGCCTGGACGTGCAGTCTTCTCGACTGGATGGTGAAATACTCGATCTCAACACTGCGATAACGAACAAATATCGGTATCTGCTACCAAGCGCCTCCATTAGCTATCAAATAAGACAGGGACTAAATCTCGACGCTCGCTATAGTTCTTCGACGAGGGAGCCGTCTATGAGGGACTTGCAGCCGATCGTCGACAATAGCAATCCACTGAACATCTATCAAGGCAATCCGAACCTGAAGCCGCAGTATACGCACCGTGCAAATGTTCACTTCATGTACTTCGATCAGTTCTCGTTCACCAACCTGTTTGCTTTCGTAAGTGCGTCGTACACAAAAGACGCAATTGTTCGGTCGCGGACGATTGACGATCAGCTGAGCCAGACCTCGACAGTTGTGAATTCGGACGGAGGGTGGAATGTGTCTGGCAACGTTTCGTTCGGCCGACCGATTGCGGCGATTGGCACCAAGTTCAATCTCTCGAACAACGTCATGTTTAATCGCGGCATCGAGTTCATTAACAGCGAGGAGAATCGAACGAACACGATTCGCAATACGGTAGACCTGAAGTTGGAGAATCGGAACAAGAAATATTTTGACGTATCGGGCGGCGCCAAGTATACGCTCAACGTCAACAAGTATTCGCTGAATCCGAACTTGAATCAGAACTACGTCAACCGCTCGTTCTACGCTGAGCTTACGTACACGCCCACACCACTCTGGGCCTTCACGACCGGCATGGACTACCGGCTTTTCTCGCAGGACGTGTTCGGATCCAGCGAAAGTGTCCCGCTTCTGCGTGCAGAGATCTCCCGAACGCTTCTACAAGAACGTGGACAGCTTCAACTCGTGGCGCTTGACCTGCTGAATAAGAACCTTGGAGTCAACTTCACGAATACAGGCAGCTACATCCAGGAAGAGCGGATCAACTCACTGGGCCGTTACGTGATGCTGAAGTTTATCTACAACCTCCGCGGCACCGGCCGTAGCGGGGGTGGCGTTAACGTAGATATTAGGGGGTAGAAGTCGAGAGGAGACGAAGAGGAGAGCCGGAGAGCAGGAGAGCAGGAGAGCAGGAGAGGATACCAGTATCAGAGGTCAGGAAGGCTTTCCGTTGGTAAGACAACTGGGTCGCCGTGCAGAAGCGCTTGATAAGCCGAGTGCATTCGACAAGTCATGACCAACGCACCCGTACCAACCGTACGGAAGCCATTCACCCGCGGGACGTTGGCAGTATTGAGAAATGAACGGCGATCTGACGTTCGAATCCGCACAATTCACAATTGGCGCAAGCCTTATGTGCCACATCAGGTTAGAAACGTCGGTTCACCTGCGTTCGTGGTGCTATTTTACTACCTTCATACTAACTTGATATTCGCCGACGTTTTTGGGAGCGAAGGTTGGCGGCAGTCCGAATGCAAACTCAGGACTGTCTTCCTCTAGCTCGCCAGTGCCGGTCGAGCGTTTGTAAGATCCTGTCGTGGTTAGCGATTTTTATCGCTTTTCGCTTCGTTACGAGAAGACTGTGAGACACTTCGCCCAACATCTCAAATTGGTCGGGTTCGTATTGCTGCTTGCCTCATCGCTCGCGGCTTGCCGAACAAGCCGGCCCTCCCTTGTTTCGTCTGAGAATCCGGTGCGACCGGATTCGCTCGTCGAGCCCAATGAGGGTCCCATCCTTTTGGATGGTAGAGGAGATGAGCCGCCGTACGCAGAGGTTCGTGTCTACTATGCAACGGACAGAAACGACAGCGGCGACGCCGAAACGGCCGATCGCTTTGGCGGCTATCGGGGATCCGATGTTTCGTACGGCTCGGGCATCGTCAGCATTCCCCGTGATCATCGCATGGGTGAGCTCGAACGACCATCCGTTGTTCGATTCCAGTTCCGCGAAAATCCGCAGAAACACGTTGTCCTTCTGAAGATTGATGACTACGCCGCTGACGAGTTTTTCGAACGAGTCTCCGCAAAGGCCAGTGCGTCGGACAGCTCCGAAGCCTTCGTTTTTGTTCACGGATACAACGTCTCATTTGACGCCGCAGCCAGAAGAACTGCCCAGATGACTTACGATCTCGGCTTCACGGGTGCCCCCGTTTTTTATAGCTGGCCGTCCCGCGCGGCGCTGTCAGGCTATGGTGCGGACGAAACGTCGATCACGTGGGCCACTCCGCACATCACGCAGTTCCTGAAGGATATGGCCAATCGGACCGAAGCGCGGACCATTCATCTTATCGGCCACTCGATGGGCAATCGCGGGCTTACGGCTGCTTTGACGCAACTTGTGGATGACGGTGAATTTGAGGTGCTCAGTAAATTCAAGGAGGTTATTCTGACCGCACCTGACATTGATGCCGACATTTTCAAGCGCGACATCCTTCCGAAAATATCTGACGGTCGCCGTGTCACGCTTTACGCCTCAGCCAAGGATCGCGCACTGCTCGCGTCGAAAGAACTTCACGCCTTTCCGCGGGCCGGCGATGCGGGCGAATCGCTTGTTGTTTTTGAGGGTGTGGACACGGTTGATGCCACGGAGGTTACCTCCGGCTTTCTTGGCCACTCGTACTTTGCAGAAAACACATCCGTCATATCGGACATTTTTGGCCTGATCCGGGAGAGGCTCCCGGCGAGCCGTAGGACGTCTCTGAGTCCAGTTGATGATCATCGCGGCCCGCATTTTCGCATCAGGCGCTAAGAGCCTACTCTCTATTCAAAATCTCATCCACTGATCGTAGTCGTATGATGTCAGTCCGCGTACTAGCAGGTAAGGCGACGCTGTTCTTTAGCGTGATCGCGCTTATTGTACTGAACTTCTTAGTCGTTGTCAGTCCGCGCCTTGCCCAGTCTCAGGATAGGCGTGCGATGCTGGTGGGGATCAATACGTACTCACCCCCAGAGGGCTCTGAAGCCGCTATTAGTCGAAAGTGGCGTGATCTCGACGGTGCCGCAAATGACGTCGTAGCTGTTGAGTCGATTCTGAGTACACGCTTTGGCTTCGACGAAATCCATACGCTTACCAATCGCGATGCTACTCGCGAAGCCATCTTTGCCGGGATTACCGAGTGGCTTGTGGAGCCATCGGAACCGGGCGACATCGTTGTGTTCTACTACGCCGGTCACGGCTCGCAAGTGCGGAATACGGAGAGCAGGGAGTCGGATGGGCTCGACGAAACAATCGTTCCGGCTGATTCCTGGAATGGCGCACCCGATATCCGCGACAAAGAACTTCGTGACGCCTTCAATGCCCTGCTTGCCAAGGGCGTGACGGTCACACTCATTTTTGACTCGTGCCACTCAGGATCGATCACCCGTGGCGTTTCACTCGGAAAGAGCCGGTACATGGAAGCGTCTCCATTGGTTGTTTCTGATTCAAGTGATCCGCCGAAGCCGGTTGAGCAGGGTGCGTTGATCATTTCTGCATCGCAGGACGACGAGGTTGCTCGCGAGTTACTAGACGAAGATGGAAACCCTCGCGGTGCGTTTACCTGGGCCCTGGCGAAAGCGATCGAATCGCATGCACCGTCTGAATCGGCTGAGCAGTTATTTCTGAGAGCGAGGGCGATTCTTCGCTCAACGGGTGCAAAACAGGAACCTGTGATCGCCGGAAATTCCGATCGCCGTAGCAAGACATTGCTCGGTTCGGAAGCGCAGACGGGCGGCCCGAGTGTGCCAGTGATCGACGTGGAATCGGATGGAACCATCGTACTTCAAGGTGGGATCGCGACAGGTTTGAGGCCAGGTGCCGAACTCATCCGGTATGCTCCGGATTCGTCGCTCGTCGCTCGTCTCGAGATAACGGAATCAGACGGCCTCGCACGTTCGCGTGCAACGATGTTGGAAGGCGACGAGCTACCTGAGCCCGGCGAAGCGTTTGAGATCGCTCGTTGGATATCGAGCGCATCGACACCACTACGTCTGTACATTCCTCCGATGTTCGATTCCTTCGAACATCTGTCAACCGTTGTCGCGCCGATGGAGGCGCTGCGCGGGTCCGGAAAGATTCAGTGGGTCGAAGATCCGACTGAAACGTCACCCGACCTTTTTGTCTATTGGTCGGGTACAAGCTGGCTATCGACAGATGCCGACGGCAGCGTTATTGATTTTGGAGAATCGCCATCGGAGGATGAGATGGTAACGATGCTTTCGAAAACATCAGTCGTCAATCCCCGAGTATTCGTGAGCATTCCACCGTTCGCGTCATTCGGCAAGCGACTCAGTGCGCGGTTCGATAGACTCGATGCAAGTGTCGAGCAGGTCGATAATCCGCAGCAAGCGACGTATATCCTGGCAGGCCGTATTTCGGAAGCGGGCCTTGCTGCAGGAATCGAATATGCATGGATTCTGCGCGACGCAACGTCAGGGGCGAGTGATTCCCCGGCTCCCGACCGTTCCGACTGGAACCTGGTGACCGAGCAACGCCTGTTTGCAGCGTCAATTCTTGGCAGGGACGTCAACAAATTGAACGTCATCTGGGGCTGGATCAACCTGCAGAGTCCACCCGACGATGGCACCTTCCCGTATAAATTTGCTGGCTTCGAGAACGTGGCGGACGGTTCCCGCAGGTTCGATGGTGATACCCTGATTGTGGGCGAGCAATATCGAGTTGTTTTGGAAACAAGTTTTGCCGAACTGGAGAAAGCGCGAGTGAAGGCAATGTCGGCCAAAGCTGAACGCCGGTTCCTGTACCTCTTCATCATGGATCGAAGCGGAAACGGTTACTTATTGTATCCTGCAGCCGAATTTGGAAACGTAGAGAACGATGTCGTCATGTTTTCGGATCTACCGACTGAGATCAAGATTCCGAGTGGCGACGGTGTATTGTTCGAGGTGGCAGAACCGGTGGGACTCGACTCATTCTATTTGATTTCGACTGCCCAACCCATTCCTCAACCAGGGGTCTTCAACTTTGAAGGAGTTCGAACCCGTGGACCAGCACCAGGTGAACAGACGGATCTCAGCCGGCTCTTCCACGCCTTGGGATCCGGAACCCGAGGTGCGAAACAACCCGTGCCAACCAACTGGTCATTGCAGCGCATTACTGTTCGCAGCATAAAGGATGTTAACTAGGCTTAAAAAACACTCTCAGACACTCATGAGTATCTATTCAGTCGTATTCTCTCGATTCTTGGACTCCACCTTGGTAGTTCTGGCATTGATTGCATTGGTAGCCACTTCTGGCTCGCAGTCTGCCGCTGCGCAAGATGTGTATCCAGCCACCGGTGCTTCGAGTGCAAGTGAAGTGTACTGTGCTTCAGAAATCTCTTCGAGCGACTGTGACCTCGTTAAGAAAGTAGTTGGTCGCATTGTTCCGGTAGCTGAGCTTCCGCACACGCTGCACACATGGCCGCCCTCTGTCTACGTGCACGATCAAAAAGACGAATACGGCAATAGCGTTTTGAACGCATTCGCCCATCCGTGCGGTGGTGAGTCGGACGTTGGCCTCCCGCACGAATGCAGTGAGGATGATAATCCAAGTCAGCCGCACGTACACATCACGAAGAAGTTGATGGATGACGTCATCCAGAGCAGGGAGCAGCGGCTTGCATTCGTATTTGGCCACGAGCTTGCGCACATAACACAGGGACATACGACCAACTTTGGTTATAAGTGGCGTGCGAATACGGAGTTGGCGTTCTATTCGTTTGGACGTCGCCAGGAAATGGAGGCCGACCGCGTCGGACACCTGTACGGGAATAACGCCGGCTACGAAAGCGACGAAATGTTGCAGGCAATTTTCCGGTTCATCGAGCTCGACTTGAGCTATTCCTCTTTTGAGGGCCTGGGCGTTGGTCACCCATCCTGGGAGGAACGGCTTTCGTACATAAACGAAGACAACAGTCCTCACTGGCGGTTGCTGAACACGTTCCGAACCGGCGTCTCCTTCCTGGCCACCGAGCAGTACAAATTGGCGGAAGCGTGTTTTCGTGATGTTGTTGAGGAATACCCGCGAAGCTATGAAGCGCATGCAAACCTGGGTTATGCGCTGTTGATGCGCTATGCAGATGGGCTTGAGACAGCTGATGTTGAGCAACTCGGTATCCGACACATTGTGGTGGGGTCGTTCACGAGGCGCCCGGAGTCGCTGGAGCCAGACGTACGCGGAGTCGATACGCAGCTGTGGTTCCAGGCTACGACCTCTTTGAATGAGGCGTTGCGGCTGAAGCCGTCGTTGATTGAGGCAAAAGCGAATCTTGGAATCGCATACATGGTGAAGCCGTCCGGTCCCGACATGGAGCGCGCCCGCGCGATTTTCGATGAAGTCGTCGAGGCCGCCCTGAATGACAATACAATGGATGCCCGGACGAAGGCAGCCGTTCTCATCAACTCGGGCGTTGCTGATTTAGCGGCCGGCCTGCTTTCGGAGAGTCATGAGCAATTTGTCGGAGCCGAAACGCAAATAAATGAATACGTTGCCGGGTTTCGTTCGTCCACGGACACGACTGTTCATGGAGAGTTGTTCGCCGCGCTGCAGTACAACGCTGGGCTGTTGTTCGAAAGTCAATTGAACGATGATTCGCAGGGTTTGGCGTTTGAATTTTTTGAGCGCTACCTCTCGATCATGAGCCCTTCGTCAACCTGGTGGCCAATTGCGTATCAAAAATATTCCAGCATCGGTGGGAGGCTCGGCAGGCGGGTAAAGGGGAAAGGTGAGTTTGCGGTCTCCTACACACGTAAACCTCGAATGGTGAGCGGCGTCCGGATCTCTGGTGACGCACTCATAACGCTCGGGCAACCGCGTGAAGAACTTGGCGACGACTTTCGTCAGGCGTACGGCCTACTGGCCGGTTCTGTTTATGAAACCCGCTTGCTTCAGGAGGACACCGACCTGACAGAGTTCGACCTTTCCATAATGGACAAAATTCGAATAATTGCGACTCATGAAGTGATAGCGATCATTATCGAAGACGGTGGCCCGGAGGTAGAGATTCGTGACATCGGGCTGGGTACATCGGTCGGCAAACTGCGCGTTGGGATGTCGTCGGCCGAACTGACGATTGCCATGGGGAGAGACTATGAAAAACGAGTCATCGTTGATCCTGAAAAGGGATATCGATTTTATCGCAGCGCTGGCGTTGCCGCGCACGTCAAGGACGGAGTCGTCAAGGAGCTGGTGCTAACTCAGATTCCCGTCCTGCAGGCAATCACGGTTGAAACGGAATGACACGCTTGCACAGATACCTATCTGTTGTTCGTAAAGTCACTCGGCGAAAATCGCACGAGCCTGAACTTGTCGCAAAGGTCCTCGGGCGGGACGCCGTATT
>CBDTVC010000024.1:0-11798 GCA_965363925.1 uncultured bacterium
CATTTTGACCAAGAGCGCGGTCGTAGTACCGGACTTCGTCGACGCGGCCGTTGAAATAGCGGGCAGCGGACGAGCCCTGAGAGACACGACCCAGGAGAATCGGGTCGCCGTTTCGGGCTATTCCACCTTTGTTCTCGACACGGCCGGCTTCTTCACCATTGACGAAGAGGACAATCTCCACGGGCGAAACGACACCGAGAAGATGGTACCACTGGCCTGGTTGGATGAGACTATCCGATTCAACGCTAGTCAGCTCGGCGACTCCGTCACCCGCCGAAAGTGTCACTTTGAACGGTGGCTGGGTGTTCTCGAGCGCGAGGGAGAAAGCCACATCTGGACCCACATCCGGTCCTTTCCACGCAATCGCTTCAAATCCTGCATTGATGGATGCGGTGGATTTGTACACCCAAACCGAAAATGACCGCTCATACGACTCAAAATCGCCTTCGTCCGGTATTTCGAGGTAGCCCGACCCCTTGAGGTTTGCTGACATTCCGATAACCCCTGTTTCAAGCTCCGCGCCATGCGAAATCGCGTCGTTTCCGTTTCCCGAATTATCTACTGTGAATTCGTCGTTGAAGCTCCAGTAGCCCGAGAGGCCATTTTCGGAGGTCTCAGACGCGGAGTCGCATCCGAAAAAAAGCAACGCGAACATCAGGACGGGGGTTAGGGCTTTCATTGTACTTGGCTGTGTGGGCTGTCAAGGATTTGGAGTCCGGGGGAGGGGACTGTCCGGTTTATCGGCGGGACGCTCAATTTTTTTTAACGACAGATTGATTGTTGTTCAGCCAGCGAGACTGAATCGAGCCGCGGTGACTTTCTGGTGCTACCCCTTGATTATCAACGTGATGACTGCTACAATCGGTTGGTTCAAGCAGCGGATCAAAGGCTGCAATTGTCCGGATTTGTCAATTCCGTTTGATTTGTCGCTGATACCAGGAATTGATCACGTGCGCGTATTCGCCGTCTGTTAGTAACCCCTACCGAAGCGGTCCTGCGGAAGACTTCCGGACTGCCCACCACACAGAAGTAAATGTTCGATGCACCCTCTGCTGAGGATCGGCTCTTAGCCGTGAAGTCCAGTGATCCGGCGGCTGCCGGTGCTGGGGGGCGAATCTTGTGGATTCCGGATTCAAGCGGCGACCAACAGTCCCTGACTGTCAGCGGTCCCCTCTACTTCTATCATCGACTCGCTCGCCAGCATTTTGGAGTGACGGTGTCTTGGGAATCGAATTCCGAAAAGTTGCCCCTGGTCAATCCGGTTAATGCTTTCCGGATGGATTTCCTGACTGCGACGATTGAATCGGCTGACTTCACGGCCGAATGCCGGCAGTCAGCCCTTCCTTCGGATGCCCTCGTTGCGGAAATCGCGTTGCGGAATGGTGGAGATGAACCGGTATCTGTGGTGGTGGAGGCGTTCGTGGACGCAATCGAGTCAGATCGCGACGGGCAATTGCGTTCGATTACGGCGGCATACGAATCGGTTGAAGTTGACACGTGTCTGTACGTCCCAGACTACCCATCTGTGGACGTCCGAAGTGTTGCCATGATTTTGACACGCACCGGGACGCGTAACGGGCAAAAGACGGATCTCGAAGTTCGCGATTGCGGGGATGCCATTGCTTCTGCTGTTGATGCGCGACCGGCGTCGACGGTTCTTGAGTCTTCACTCGTGACTGCGGATGGACAAACGGTGCGGCGCGGAATCGTCAGACAGCGGTTCACGATTCCTCCCGGAGGAGAATACCTGACACGCGCTGTGTTGGCTATAAATGAAACGATCGGAGACGCTCGTATTTCGGCCAGGTTGGCGGCCGGTTCGCCGTCGGTATCGGAAGCGACGAACTATTGGATCGGATACCTTGGCACGTGTCCTCAATTTTCGTGTTCGAATCGGAAAGTGGAGAGTCGTTTTATTAACGATTGGGTTGACGCCCGCCTGCTTTCTTCCGCGTCAGTCCGGGGGGCAAACCCGTATCGTGAGGCGTTTCTCGGGACGCGCACTTGTCGGTTCTCTGATGCGACATCAACGATGCGCCAACTCCGCTCGGAACGCTGGAATCAAGCGGCGTCGCTTGGCAGGTCGTCACTCTTGAACTATTTGCATTTCCAACGGTCGGACGGGGCACTTCCCACAAGGATCGACTTCGGTCGAGTGCCTTCTTATGAGCCTTCCAATCCTGATTGGTCCGCGTTTTGGGACTACTTCCTTGTGCACCCGAACCGCTCGCAGCTTCGCAGAGTCTATCATGCGATTTGTGATTATGCCCGTTTCGTAGATGTGGTGGCGGATCCCGATCAAACCGGTCTTTATGACGAAGAAGTCCATGTTTTGCACCCTGAAACGATTTTCCGGAGGGGCACCGACGCAAGTCCAGTTAAAGGTGTCGTGCAGACCGTTCGTCAGTACAAGCTGAGGCAGGCACTTGCTGCAGCGGCAACAGTTCTTGGTCTTGTGTACGACGCGCAGGATTGGCGAGAGTCCGCTTCACGGATCCGTATTGCGTTTAGAAATAACATGTGGGATAGCGGCACTACGGCGTTTTGTAACGTCGAGAAAGCTACTGGGCAACTGAAGCCAATCACTGGAGTGCACGCTGCGGCACAAGCTGCGTTGCCATTTTCCACCGACCTTGTCGAAGTCGCGCATCTTGCCGGATTGAGGGCGATCGTCAGCGAAGCGGTAAATCGCAACGTTCCACCGGCTACCATCAGCTCGGCGGAGTCGCTGCCGAACAATGTCGAATCGTATCTCGGAGTGCCGTCACATATGGTCGAGGCCCTGGTCCTTGCAGGCATTCGTTACAATGATGCGGACCTGCTGCATTCAGCGGCACGACTTTTCCTTCGCAACATAGTGGCAATAGAAACGAACCGAGCGATTCACAGAGACTGTTCAACGGTTGCGACAATTCCTTTCTCCGCCGATGTTGGACCTATAACGTCAGATTGTATCGATCATGTACTGCGGTTCGTATGCGGGATTACGCTGCATCTTGACGGCATCACAATCAGGCCTTTGCCATTCCTGATCGATAGTTTTGAACTCGACCGGTTGGTCATCCGCAACAACCACGTAGGAGTCTGGCGTCAGGGCGACCGATTTGGCGTGAAGCTGGATGGTGAAGATATCGCGACGGCACAAATGGGCGAATCCATAGATTTGGATATCCCCGTTTAGCGTTGTCTGGACCGTCGAAGATTTTTAGTCAGAATCCGATGGAAATTGTCGCAGCCAAGTGCATTCGGGTTGCGGCATTTGCACTTTGAGTTCGAATGGCGCTTTGGTATTCGGACATCGGGATGCGCAATTGATTCGGCCGTACTCGGTTCGTTGGATTTGAGCTGGCTCTCGAGTGGGATATTCATACGAAGGCCAATAAGGAGTATGTTTGATCTGCCGTTGGAACGTAGGCTTCGGGACTCAATCTTCCCTCACAAATCATCGAAACGAGCAGCACTGGATGTCGGAACTAAGATTAACTGACGCAGACGAAGCAAAGCTCCGAGGCGACCACGGCTCTGCCGTCAAGATGGCGATGTCAATCATGGTCCGGATGGCACCTGCGTATGGCGCGACTGAGTTGATGGATATTTCGGCCGCCCACATTGACAGCACGGTGTTTATGGGTGACGCCACGCTGGAGTTTGCAGAGCGGCTGGCCGACCTCGGCGCAAAGGTCGTCGTTCCGTCGACGCTTAACGTTAGTGGTGTGGATGAGTTTGGTTGGCAAGAGTGGGAAGTCCCACCCGACTGGGCTCGCAAAGCCCAACGCCAGATGCAGGCTTATGAGTCAATGGGGTGCATACCGACCTGGACGTGCGCACCGTATCAGACCGAGCACTGTCCGTCCTTCGGTGACCAGATTGCATCTGGTGAGTCTAACGCAATTGCTTATTACAATTCGGTTGTGGGCGCTCGAACCGAACGCTATCCAGATCTGCTTGACATTTGCGCTGCGATCACGGGGCGGGTGCCGAAGGCGGGATTACATTTGACCGAGAATCGGTTTGGGGATATCGTTCTTGATGTTTCCGACGCACCCGATTTATTGCAGCAGGACGATTCATTTTTTCCGGTACTGGGTCATCTGCTTGGCCGACTCTCTCCGGATCGGATACCAGTTGTCGATGGATTGAGGTTTGGTCCAACATCGGATCAGTTCAAGGCGATGGGTGCTGGCGCCTCGTCGTCAGGTGCCGTTGCGATGTTTCACGTCGTCGGGTTTGCACCCGAAAGCCCCACTTTGGAGGCAGCCCTCAGGCCTGGATCTGAGCCGGAACGGGTGCACGTCACAATGGATATTTTGAGGAACGCACGAGACGAGTTGTCGACGGCAATTGGTGACGACCTTCAAATGATTGTTCTAGGGAGTCCGCATTATTCCCTGGCAGAATTTGCCCGCCTCGCGCCGTTAGTTGCCGGAAAAGAACGTCATCCGGACGTGAAGTTTCTCGTAACCACAAGCAGAATGGTCCGAGATATTGCGGAGAAGCAAGGTGTGCTTGAGCCACTCCTTCGCTTTGGCGGCATGATCACCGTGGATACATGTCCGCTGACGACTCCAATGTTTGGTACAACCGTTAAGACGTTGATGACGAACTCGGCCAAGTATGCGTACTACTCACCGGGGTTGCTGAACGTTGCTGTTGTTTATGGCAGTACGGAAGATTGCGTCGATTCTGCTGTTCGAAAGAGTGTAGTACGAGACGACACGTTGTGGACAAGTGAATCGCCGGTCAATTCGAATTAGGAAAATGATAGAGCTTCAGGGAGAATCTGTTATTACAGGTGTTGCGAGGGGAAAGCTGCTGGCATCGAGTGAGCCGCTGAGCTTCTGGGGCGGGTATGATCAGAAGACCGGCGAGATCATTGATCGGCGTCATCCGCTATCCGGCGAACATGGAAAGGATACGATTCTGGCTGTACCGTTTACTCGCGGTTCCAGCACCACGACTGCAATCCTGTTGGAGTCGATTCGTGCAGGCGTTGCACCGGCCGCATTGATAACAACAGGAGCTGATACGTTTCTGATGCTGGCCTCGGTTGCTGCGGATGAGATGTACGGGACGCCAATGCCAATCGTATCGTTGACCGCCGCAGACTACGCGACGCTTGTGGCGCGGTTCAAGTTGGACGAAAGTGTGACGGCTTACGTAAAAAACAACGGAGTCGTCACGATCGAATGATCTGTGCGACGACTCCGTTTGTGCATCTCTGATTTTGCACCGATTGTGCTTCGGTCAGGACGGTAACGCTATGGCCAACAGCGTTTAGTATATCAGGTTGAGTGCCTGAGTGTTCTCTTCAATGATCGTGAATGGGGCGCTTGTTACGAGCTGCACTGACGACGCTTGTCGTAGGATTTCGTTTTCACCAAACCCAAATGTCAGGTACGTAAAGGGCACTGACTCTTCCGGGTTGTCGTTGAATGTCAATGATCCGCCTTCGCCATCGTCGTCTGTCGCCCAGAAACAACCGAAGTAGTCGCAGGTGAGATGCCAGGATTTGATCCAGCTGCCGTCAGACTTAACGGTGCCCACAAACGTTTCTCCGTTCAAAGAAACCGACGAGCTAGCCGTTTCGATGCCGTCGTGGAATGTCGCCAAGTTGACAACATGCACGTCGGTCGTTTTACTCGCTCGTACAAATATATTGCTCGTGTTTGGTGATACCTGTTCGTATCGGACCGATACCAAATCGGCACCGTTCACGTCTTTGACCTTGGAAGAAAACGATTCGCCGACCGTCAGTTGGACGGCTTCGGTGTGGATGTTCACATTCGAGTTAAGTCCAGTCCGAACGTCGTCCAATGAAATTGAAAGGCCTGATAGTCCATCACTCTGGGGATTGATGGCGAGGGCTCCGTCGGCAAGTAGAGTCAGCGTAGCGTTTCCAACGGGAGCATGATGTCGACCAAACATGGCGCTGATCGAGTCAAGGATCGAGTCGCTGGAATTGGTGGTCATCGCCAGCGAGGAAAACGAGGCAATGACGAGAACTGTTGCCAGAATAGATCTTGATAATTTTTGCATGATATCGGAGAAATTCAAAAGGAATGGTTCTCACGGTCCGGATCAGTTGACCTGCCGTTACTAGAGATACCAAGAATTGCCTCCCCACAAATCAAGCACTATTCCTAAATTGACAGATCTCGATTGGCTGGAAAGAATGGTCTTGAGAAGCCACGTTTTCGCTTGCGGCTGTACCGTCATCTTTGATCCGATTTAACTATATTCAACTAGGAAAGACGTATCGGGTCTGTTGCGTCAGGTTCTCTATGGTTAGGGTGATCGTTGGTGTGCGCCATAATGCCCCTTTGCTGTGAACGTGTTGGTTCTGCCTTAGCCCGGCGACTCTACCCACACTGTGGGTTTGCTTGGTCCAACTAATCTGACATCAAGGTCCCGAATGAAACTCTTTGCATCCGTGTCCCGACGTAGCCTCGGCCGACCGGCCTTCTTCTCAGTGCTATTACTCTCGGTCGTCGGAGTGGGATGTTTGTCGAATTCAAGCGACAAACAAGTTGGTGAGGAGAGTTTGAGCCCGTCTGATTCCACTCAGTTTGCCGGTGACTCGGGGACCGCACCAGAAGCGCTTTGGCGAAACTATAAGATTCCCCTACGCAGCCAGATTAATGGCGAGACGTATACGGTCGTCGTTAAAGACGAGGTTGTTACTTTCATCCACGACGGTATTCAGGTTCCGTCGGTTCCGGCGGACATTCTTGCTCGGGCTGGGTCCGCCTACTATGAGATCATTGTTCCGCCCAATTCGACGCGGGCCTCCCTGAATCTAGACACCTCTAACGGCACGTATAGAACTTGGTACTCTGGAGGCGGAAGCCTAATCGACCTCGTCCTCGGCGCTGTCTCGGTGCTCTTCGCACTAGCATTCCTTACGACCGGGTTCTTCCTTCTCCGAGTCGCACGCCAGCGGCGCGATCTGAACGACTCGAGGCTGCGACAGCTGGGCGCCCGAGAATCCGAGCGTACGCACCTCGCGGCCGAGCTGCACGACGGCCCAGTCCAGGACCTCCAATTTGTTATGCGTTCGTACTTCGGTACGCTGAGCAACGCCGCATCGAAGGGGGCCGTCCAGCTACTGGATATCCAGTCTAAACTCGAAGGCGTTACGGCAGCCCTTCGAAATATTTGCGTCGATCTTCGTCCTCCAGTACTAGCCCACTTCGGCCTGGTTTATGCCGTCCGGAGCTACGCTGACAAGTTCGCGACACGTATGCCAGAGACGACCATTCATGTTGATGTCGTCGAGGAAGATTCAATTGAAGATGAACAGCTCAGTCTTGCGCTGTTTCGCATTTTCCAGGAGTCGCTGTCGAACATCGAAAAACATGCTGATGCAGACAATGTTTTTGTAACGCTACACATTGACTCGCGATGGGTAGAGTTTATCGTCAAGGACGATGGCGCCGGTTTTGTTGTCCCGCGTCGGTTAGAGGCCTTTGAGGAAGAAGGGCATCTGGGACTTTCAGGTCTTTCGCAGCGTGCGGAAGCAGTCGGCGGCGTTTTTGAAGTCCGATCCAGCCCGAATTTGGGGACGACGATTCGCGTAGTAGCACGAAAGCTTTCCCAGGATGAACGTGTCCGCGCTCGAGAGAGTCTGGAGGTCGCATGAGCATCCGTAAAGATCGGGGCGAAGAACGGGCACACGTTGCAGCAGTTGACGGTGAACGAACTATTAGTGTGATCGCGCCTGAAGGTCGCGCTGCAGATGCGAAGGAGAGCGAAGAAGAACAGGCAAATCGACACATTCGTGTTGTCGTCGCCGACGACCACCACATGACGCGTTCCGGCGTCAAGAACGCGCTCTCGCAGTCATCGGAAATCGAAGTGGTGGGTGAGGCATCCAACGGCTATGAAGCGCTTGAGCTTGTCGACTCGCTCAGCCCGGATGTTCTCGTCCTCGACATCGAAATGCCGAAGATGAGTGGCGTTGAAGTTGCACGGCGGCTAAAGAAACGGGGGAGTTCGGTTGCAATCTTGGCCCTCAGTGCTTTTGATGATCGCGACTATGTCTACGGCCTGCTCGACTGTGGTGCTTCTGGCTACCTGATGAAAGAGGAGGCGGATGAGATGATGTTAGAGGATGCCGTCCGGAGTATTGCGGCAGACCGAACCGAGATGTGGATGAGCCCTAACTTCGCGGGACGACTAGTGCGGAATCATCTGGCTGATCGCAGGGCAAAAGCACTAGTTGATGAACTGACGGACCGCGAGTGGGATGTCCTTCGGGAGATCGGATACGCCAGTGGGAATCCGGAAATCGGCGAGACCCTTCATATCTCTGTTCACACGGTGAAGAATCACGTGGAGCACGTCAAAGCAAAGCTGAAGTTGCGAACTCGAGCTGAACTCGTCGCGTGGTGCTGGCAGAACAACATTCTTCGCAGTCGGGATCTTGACGATCGAAGTCGCGACGACGAACGGCGAATTTAGACACGAACGGCGAATTTAGACACGAACGGCGAATTCAGACGCAACCGGAGTTTTCGGACAGTCTACAAAACAAAGTCGTCGAGGAAGTATCGCAGAAGCTTATCGGCCGCAGACGTATCGACGAGACTTTCCAGTACACGCTGAAACTCTGCGTCCGAAGGGATGTCGTCTCGATAGTGATCGCGGTATTCGATTAGTCGCTCCCGTTCGGTTTTTGCGTCAAGTTCACTATGAAACTGTGTGCCGTAAATGGGAAGTGAGCCCAATCTAAATGCCTGGTTCCGCTGCGACTCGTTAAACGCCAGCTCAACCGCATGGCTCGGTAGCTCGACCACTCGATCGTGGTGGCCCGCATTGGCGAAAAAATGCTGGGGCATAAATCGGAATAGTGGGTCGGATAATCCGCTCTCCGTTACTTCGACTGCCACGCTCCCCATTTCGGCTTTGGACGAATCGTGAACCACTTTCCCCCCGGCCGCACGTGCAATGATCTGATGGCCCCAACAGGAGCCAAACATCGGGATTTCAACTGAGATGCACTGGTTGACAAATTGTAACAGTGAATGCGTCCACGAATAGTTGTTTACGGCTGAGTAGGCACCGGCACCACCAATCATAATTGCCGAGTAGTCGGTGATGGACACGTCGTAAAACGAATCTTTCAAGGCACTAAGCGTCTTGAGCAACTGCGGCTCTACCTGACAGCGTTCCAGGAAACACTGCCGCTCCTGGAGCTGCATGTGCGGTTCGTCTCTGGCCTGTATGAGTAGGAGTGGTTTCACTGTTTGAAGATATGGCATCCAACGGTACCGGAGTACCTCTCATGGAATGCAAGAAGGAATGAAATACGTTGACGGGGTGGGCGGCGCTGGCGCCGGCGCCGAAAGGGCACTGGCGGAATATCGAAGCAGTACGAATAAGCTCACTATCCGCGGGATTCCTGACGGGTGAACAAGGCGTGCTGCTGTCATCCTCGGTTACTGCACCAGTTCTACGAAACGGTGAAGAGTGGATGCGGTTATACTCCAGTCTGGCGCTTTGATGTCGCCCCAAACGTTGGGGTCGTCGACCATGTTAAAGTAGTATACGGCCTGGATATCGGGATGAAGGACAAATCAGAGCAGGTTTTTTCTTTGCACCGTGGTCAAACTATCTCTTCGGAATGCGCGCTGGGAATCAAAAGGTCATTTTTAACGAGACGCAAAATCGAATTGAGTTGTTCGACCTCGCCAGGGACCCTTTAGAGAAGGACAACCAGTATCAGAATGCTTCTCCGAAGGTGGACAGCCTTCGTCTGCAGGTTGCGGGCTGGTTGCAACATCAAGATCGATTCGTGGCGCAGTTGTTTGCGCGTTGACCCGAACCTTACTGCCGTCTGTTCCTGTTGAGTGTTGCCCCGTCATACATTATCATGGCTTCTGCATACAACGCTAACCGTTGTACTGTCGCTCCGCACTGCAACCAATCGGCGTCCTCAGGACATTTCTGTGGCTCAATATATGCCGAGCTGTTTCTTGTAAACGTTGACCTAGCCACGGCAAGCCCGCTTTGATTCCTACCGCTCCATCGATTGATCCGGAAGAGCACTCGACCTCTGCCTGTCCAAACTGCGGGGCGGACTGTGTCGGACTGTACTGTTCTGTTTGTGGCCAAAAAGATCAGCCATTGCGGCAATCAGTCCTTCATTTTGTTCGCGACGGCCTTGTCGAAGTGTTCGGAATTGATGGACGCCTCTGGCGAACGCTTCGACTCCTGCTATTCAAGCCCGGTAGCTTAACAACTGCGTTCATCGACGGCAAGCGCCAGCAATATATTCGACCATTCCGACTGTACCTGACCGCTAGCGTCTTGTTCTTTACGCTTATATCGGTGCTTGACCCGGTCGCAAAGCTTCGTCAAGAGATTGACCAGCGGACCTCGAGCGATACGACGGCTACGGTTACCGAGCGTCTGGATACAATCGCCATCCGATTGATTGACGATGATCAGAGGTATCGCGGGAGCCAGCAGGCATTAATCGAATCGCGATCGGAGCTTGATAATTTGCGGTTGCGCAGCCCGCTAGATTCTACCCGAATCAAGCGTACGCAATTGCGCGTGGAACGGGACGAACAAGGTCTCGAACAACTGGTCGCCCTTAATTCTGTACGCAAAAAGCGATTTGACTGGCAGCGAAAAATTCTGGAAGGATATCCGCCCGACAGCACGATCCGCCCAACCGATATCGCGACAGCCTCCAACCATGTGTTTCCGGGGTTTAACACAGACGGAGGAGGAGGCAGTGTGACCATTGGATTACCGGAGTGGGCAATTCGAAACAATGAATTGCGGCGGATGAGAGATGCAACGACCTCCACTGAACGCGAAGCAGCAATCATTGAATTTGGTCGCGGGGCAATCCGCCGGATACCACCGGCACTGTTTGTCCTACTGCCAGTTTTTGCCCTGCTGCTAAAAATGCTATATGCTCGGAGTCGAGCACGATCGTTAGTGCGGCCACTGGAGATTATTGCCGCAAAGGCGACAGGCAAGCAGGCGCCGAAAAAGGAAATTGGGTGGTTCTACACCGAGCATCTTGTGTTTGGATTACACACTCATGCATTTCTCTTTTTTGTTCTGGCACTTGTTGCTGTTTCCGTTGGATCTTTCGGCTGGGTTACGTCGAATGCAATAATTGTTAGTTTGCTATTGATGTGGACGGTCGTTTACTTCGCTCTCGCGATGAAGCGCGTGTATGGCCAAGGCTGGGTCAAGACCTTATTGAAGGCCTGGATTTTGGGTTGGGTTTACCCTTTTATACTTCTGATCTTTGGGTTTGCCCTTGCGATCATATTGGCCGCGATTCTCGGATGATTGCTTCAGTTGCGACGCCCAACTACCTACAGTTTGCCTGACGGGTCGTTAATGACTGCGTATGGCTATCGGGCCTCACGCATTGCCGGCCGGCAATCTCTCCACTCACGAGGCTGGCCGTTGCGGGGACTTAGCGGCAAGACTGCGGTCTCCCGCCCCACTTTCTCCGGGTCTTCGGAAGCCATGTATGCTAGCATCGCCGCTACGGTTGCGTTTTGGGCGACGTCGTCAAATACGATCTTGTCGTACGTATCTCGATTGGTGTGCCAGGTATACTGTCGGTACTCATCATACGGCGATTGTAGTCGAAGGCTTGGGAGCTTTGCACACAGGAATGAGGTGTGATCGCTACCCTGATTATTCTGCGGTCCTGGTAGTTCAAGCAGAATCGTCGACGAAATTTCCGTCGGCACGACGTTCATCCAGCGCGGTAAGTGGGCGGCAACGTCGAGCATTCCCTGGCCTTCAATGCGTTCCAATCGCCA
>CBDTVC010000025.1:0-11732 GCA_965363925.1 uncultured bacterium
A
The DNA here is from genome assembly GCA_965363925.1 of uncultured bacterium. Classification (GTDB taxonomy): domain Bacteria; phylum Bacteroidota; class Rhodothermia; order Rhodothermales; family JABDKH01; genus JAGQWL01. The sequence continues at coordinate 2 of CBDTVC010000025.1, forward strand.
CCCGCCCGCACTATCCGCAATTCTTTTTCCCGTCGAATTTCCGAACAATCACTTTGTTCAAGCGTGCAAACCTCACGCAACACTCATCAAGTAAGAACCTTATAGCTATACTTGAGGGAGCCCAACTTCGGGTTTAGACGACAGGCCCCAGCCGATTTATCGGTTTCGATAAGGCTATGCAAATAGTCGAATCGTTCCGGAGGTAGCCGGAAGAACCTGAGCGGTACCCACTGTGAAATGAAGAGGTTCTTCATTTCGGGTGTTGCGCGTATGCTTCCGAGCATGCGTAGGGCTCCGGCTCTGTAGAACGGAATGGCATCTGATGTCAGATCCTTCTGCTGAGCCGGGGTCCTACATTTTTTTTGTGCAAGCGGTACCATCAAATTCTCGAAGCCTCACGTCTCCGGTGCTTCTAAAATCGCCAGGTGGGTGTCAGTGTCTTATACCCTCTTGAATTCTCCGGCCCGCGCTCGCCATGTCCACAGACAAAGAATTTGAAGTGTCGTTCCGGCTGTGATACCGTGACGCGCCTCATCGCTTGTCGTGACATGGGAATCACTATGGGTTGTCCAAGCTCTGCGATTGGTATAACGAAGTGAAGTCCATTTGACCGAGATCAAATGGACTTCACTTCAACAAACTGCTAAACCGCAATAACTCCTAATTGGCCGGCGGAAGCAGGACAGTGTCGATGATGTGAATCACTCCGTTGGATGCTTCGACATCGGTCTGAGTCACGGTGGCATTGTTGATCGACACAACTCCATTGGTGACGCTGATGTCAACTGCCTTGCCCTGAACCGTGTTCGCAGTAGTCAGGTTGACAACCTGCGCAGCCGTTACGTTACCTGACACCACGTGATACGTCAAAATATCCGCAAGCTGAGCCTTGTTCGCTGGTTCGAGAAGTGACGCGAGCGTAGCGGGATCAAGCTTCGCAAATGCGGCATCTGTTGGAGCAAAGACTGTGAACGGACCGTCACCCTCCAGCGTAGACACAAGATCAGCAGCCGCTACCGCAGCAACAAGCGTGGTGAATCCGGCGTCGGTGGCAACCTCGACGATATTTCCAGGTGTATTGTCGATGTCACTATCGCTGTCACATCCAACCAGCGTCACCGAGAACAGGAGTAGTGCGAATGATACAGACGAAGAGAAGAATTTCATTGGTACAACCATAATCGTTTTCATGTAATTATTGTCGGCCGAGGCGCGACTTGTTGAATGCAAAAAACGAAGAACCCTTCTGTTAGCATATCGATTTTAGACAAGCGGCTGTCGCGCGCGTCAAGCGGCTGCGGGGACGCTCCGAGTGGATTGACGATGTGACTCACCAACCGCTTTCGCGTCGAAGCAGGTGCTGTACTTGAGTCCACGGACGACCCCATAATTGGGATCGAATGGCCACTTTCGTAGCAACTTCACCTCTTGTCGAACTGGTACAGGACGCATTGTATTCCTGCGACAAGGTTCACGATATTGAGTTCAGCCCGAAATAACTTCTGACCAGATCTGCGATGGAAGATGAAAAACGAGACTCCCGAGGAACTGCCACAAGAGGTGTTCGACCTCTTTGACAAGTACGTTCACGATCGTATTGATAGACGCGAATTTGCAAACAAGGTCGCCCGATATGCTGTTGGCGGATTAACCGTCGCGGCCATAATGGACTATCTGAGTCCGAAGTATGCATCAGCACAACAGGTTCGGGCTGGCGAGAAACGTCTCGAATCCGATTACATTGAATACAACTCACCCAATGGCGGCGGAACGATACGTGGCTTACTTTCAACGCCGTCGGATAACAAAGAGAAACTGCCCGGCATCGTAGTCGTGCATGAAAACCGCGGGTTAAACCCGCACATCGAAGACGTTTCACGAAGGGCCGGCCTTGCAGGCTTTGTCGCACTTGCGCCGGATGCGCTTACACCTTTGGGTGGCTACCCTGGGACGGACGATGAGGGACGCCAGCTACAGCGCAAGCGGGATCGAAACGAAATGCTTGAAGATTTTATTGCCGCTGTCACGTACCTAGAGGCACACCCGCAATGTACCGGAAACGTTGGCGTCGTTGGATTCTGTTTTGGAGGATGGATTTCGAACATGATGGCAGTCCGCGTGCCGGAATTGAAAGCCGCCGTTCCGTTCTACGGTGGCCAGCCTGACGCCGCCGACGTGCCGAGAATTAACGCCCCATTGCTTCTGCATTTTGCAGAATTAGATACGCGAGTAAACGAAGGCTGGCCGGCCTACGAATCCGCGCTGAAGGCAAATGAGAAACGATATACAGCGCACATCTATCCGAGTGTGAATCACGGCTTTCACAACGACACAACGCCGCGGTACGACAAAGAAGCCGCCGAGTTGGCCTGGCAACGCACTATTGACTTCTTCAAGGAGGAGCTTAAATAGTTCTCGGTCAACTGCTTGCACGAGGTAAGCCCCGCACTTCCAGAAGGGGTGTCAACCAATGTATCAGCGGATCTCTGTCGATGTATCTCGTCGACAGAGATCATCAATTGCCGATCGCCACTGGGAGCGTTTCTCTGGGTAGAAATTTCTATGATCTCGATTGTTATTCAAGTAACACGGCAGCTTTGATCGGAACTCGTTTGGGTGCGTTGCGGACGCAACGCGCCTGCTTAAAGTTCAGAATACGACGATCCGAATCGTACAAATAATATTGCGGCCAAGCTGATTCAAGTCAGCTTGGCCGCAAGGATATACCTATCGCCACTTTTCCTTCCAGTCAACCTGAGGAACAAGGGCAAACTTTTCGTTCCGCGCACTCCCGATTAGAAATCAAATCCATACCGAACCCCACCTCGGCCCTCGAAGATCGACGTACTGTATGCGCGCATCAATTCGATTTCCGCAAAAAGCAGGACAACACCAAGATTGTATTGTCCCCCTCCCCTGAGCGCAAATCCCGTTTCCACATTGGAGTTTGAAAAACCAATCCTGCTGAACTTCTGACGAACAAAGCGTAAGCCGCCTGCACCGTACAGTGATACTTCTTCCGTCAACAGATATCGACAACTCAGGTCAATCATCGGCATAAAGATGCTGGTAAATTCGTTCGGCTTTATGTATTCGAACCCAACCTCCAAGTCTACTGGGACCTGTTCAACCGGCTGCTTCCAGAAGCCGCGGACTGTAAACGTTATCGATTCCCAGTCACCGTTGTATCCGATGGCGAAGTCTGCTCCGTAATCAGCATCCTCATCATCAACCCAGTCGTCATTTTCTGTCGGGCGCCCGCCACCGCTTTCGTAGCCCCCCGTAGGATCGTCGCCGAAGCCAATCTCTATAACACCTTTCTTCCACTTGAGGACACCGACAGACACGCAGTCCTTGTCATCTTCCTCGTCATCGTTCTTGTCGTTTTCGTCTTCACAGCTGTTTTCACCCTTCGGGTCAAGGTAAATGACGGGTTCATCCCCCCGAGTAACAAAGACCTCTACCTCGTCTCCATCGTCAAAGGAGCCATCTGGAATTGATACCCTTCCATCTCCCCCTGTTTCTCCGGCTTCTTCACCGCCAACAATTACCGGAACATCAGCCGTTGCGGTGCCACTTTCATTTTGTGCAACTACGACAACCCCAGAAATCAAACCGCTCTGGGCAAGAGCCGGGGTCGCAAGTAGCAGAAGCGGGATCAGTAGTCTAAGTGCTTTCATCGTGTCTATATATGTGTGGGTACGTGTCTAGTAGTTCACGCCATTGTTGCTTCTTGCAAATCGGAACAGCTTGTAGTCCAAAGCAGGGTGTAAGTTGAGTACAGTTCCCCAACCGCCTGCTCTGGCAATTGGTAGGTGCAGTTTATTTAGGTGTTGAGCACGAATGAAAAATGCCTTATCAGGTGCATAGTTCGCCGCGTGCAGATACTGATTCATCCAGGCGACGTTATTGGAACTTTGCGTATTCTGCCACGCGCGCGTCACCTGTATGTCGGAATGTGCCAGCGTGTACTGCAGTCGCTGGCTTCCAAAACTTGTTGTCTTCTTACCCCGACCAGCCCACCACCCATAGATGAACTGAGCCTGGGCAATATGTGATGACAGTTCGCCACCACCCATTGCATGCGTCGCCTCGTGTACAATGACCGACGCCAGACTCAATGCCGAGCTCGGCCGCGAAGAGAAGGACCACGGGTTCAGGTAGATGGCTGTTGGCGTAGACGGATGCCAGAGACCACCATATTTCTGCGGAAGATTGAGGTCCCAGTGAACAGTCAGCTCGCCGCGCATGATTTGCCGGGCGATGTGCTTGTGGTACGGTCCACCGTTTAGAAGCAAGCTCATCGTTTCGTTTTGCAACGCAATGTCGCGGTTGTTGCCACGGCCACGAACCATCGTGCTAAACACTTCACTAGTGGCACGCGGCTGGTAGGGTGCATCAGCCGCTCCTCCTACTTGATTTGCGAAACCCTCCGTCGAACCCGTTCTGGAAGACTTCATCCGGGCTGATACGGCTTTAAATCCGATTCCAATGCCGGCAATTCCACCTCTGATGCCCGATCCGATTCCCGCGGATGCGAATGCCGAAATCGCGTTCTTGGAGATGGCATCCGACCATGACTTATTGTGCAGACCGACATCAAACGCCACGCCACTAGTCACGTCCGATGCATAACTCGACCAAAATCGCTGCATCGCCGTTGACCCGCCAGGAATGAGCTTGCCAAGGCCCGCCGACATCGCTCCCTGGGCCAAGTGCTCACCGGCTTCCGACGGCGTGTACGGCGAAGCGGTCCAGGCGGCAGCAGTCCAATTGAGCCCAACATTGATCAACCCTTCAAGCACCGCTGCACCCGGCGCCAAAACGGCTCCAGACATAACCGCCAGAGCGATACCGCCTCGGTTCTGCATGGCGGTAATTGATTGGCGGTAAGCGGCCATGTTAAGCGCCTGCGCCACGCGTGGAGAGGTACGATAATCATAGATCGTGCGACGCGATTGTTCGTCGTACTTGATACCGGAAAACCCGTCGATGCGTATCGAACCAGACAGGTACGGGGACCGAGTGGTTGAGCCAGCAATAAACCGTTCATCATCTGGTGGCGCAAAGGCCGCCCCGGCGAGGTTAGCAGACGGAGATGCGGTAGAAATCGAAGTCCCCTCCCCATCGGTTAGAAAGGCGACCTGACCCTGCATATTGGTGTGCAGATAATATGGTTTGAACGCCCCGTCCCTGGCGTCGTTTGTCCGTCTGTCCATGCGGATTCGCTCTCCCGGACGAGAGCCAGCAATATAGCGGGCGATCAGCGTCCCGCTCCCGGAGCCCGTGCCTTCTGCGATCGCCGTTTGCCCATCGTATACAAACCAGGAAGGGGTACGAGTCCACGGATCAAAGTTGACGAACCCGCGTGGCGTTCGGTCTTTCGACGGAAACGTACTAACCCGACGACCCAGCGGGTCGTAGTTAAACGATGTTATTTGATTGTACGGCCGATTGCCCGGAATCTGGGAGACCATAGTGAGCCGACGTTCAGAATCGTATTGGTAGAGATTCGCATCGTCAGCAATAACATTGCCGACTGCATCGTATTCGAACTTTTGCGTATCGATGAACAATCCGTCCCCTGCAATCCAGCCACTCAGATCAGCGACCGACTCGATCGTCGGTACGCGCCCATCAAACTTGTCGCGTGCGCTCGTTTTGACGGCCGCAACTTGCGCCCCGTTATACGTGAACTCCTGGATTCGAGCAAACTGAGCTACCGGAAACTCGCCCTGAGTCTGAGTTAACAACTCGGCCTGCACGGCGGGACGATTACCCGCATAAGTAGTGAGCAAGCGGCTCACAGTTTGGTTTGGCGTCTTTCCTCCAACCGACGTGGTTGAAAGGCTCTCGATCGTTCGTCCTTGACCGTCGTACTTAAATCTCGTCGTAGTTGAAGAACTTCTTGCCTGATCAACAGCGAGGGTCTCGCTTAACCGCCCTTCCGGCGTATACGATGCGCGAGCGGAATAGATAACCGCCGGATTGTCGTAGTACGACCCGGCCTCAGACCAGACCCGGGTGTCCGTCATCCGCCGCTTTGCATCGTACTTGTGCACCGCGACTGTACCGTTTCGAAGCGAATACCCGGCAATTCGATCCGACCCGCTATAGGCGTACGAGGCCACCATCTCACCTTCAAGGTCTACCCGAATCACACGTCCCAAATTATCATAGTGCCGCCGCACCTTGTCACTACCTGCTAATTCCGGATAACGGGTTTCCATCCACGAGTCATCGGCTGCGTAACTTCGCTCAAGCGTTTGCCCGTAGTTATCCCGAGACTGTTCCTCACGAATGATCCTGTTCAAGCCGTCATAAAAAAGCGACACACCCGTATCGCGAATAGTCATGTACCGGCCGTTCTGTGCGTAGCGTAGTCGACCGAGCCCATCGTATCGCCGCCAAACAACAACTGACCCGCCGACTGTTAAAAGCTTAAGCTCGCCCCTCTGCTTCATGCCAGTCCCTGGTTGAATCCTGTCAACAAGGGGTAAACCTAGCGCGTTGAAGGTTCGCCGTGTGGTAGTGCCGTTGGCGTCGGTAATTGCTTCTGGGTTTCCAATGGCGTCTCGTTTGATTACCGTTTTTGCTCCCGTAAGCACATCTTCGTTTTCAACCGAGTTGCCCTGATCGTCGTACTTCCATCGCTGATGTCTATTCGCTGATTGCATCTCGGCAATCTGCCCGGCGGCCGTGTACTTGAACGTTTGCTCTTGTCCTGCCGTGATCACTTTTGATTGCCGACCCAGTCCGTCATAAACTGTTTCGGTTATCCCGACACCTTGGAGTGCAGCCACGCGGCGCAATCCATCCGAGCTGTAGCGATAAGCTGTGACCGCTTCTGGAGAGCTCGTTGTTAAGACTCGACCGACCTCATCATAGGTCATTGTCGTCTTGTATTCCTTGACCTCCTCTGTCCACTTTCTCGACACGGGTTCGTACGAACGCTCAACCTCGACCTGTGTGACGGATGACTTCCGATCAAAATCGCCGTATTCATAAACCGTCTTGTTTCCAACGGGGTCCAGCATCTCCTTTAGTCGCCCAGGTTCGTCGTATCCGTATTGAGTAGTGACGTCTCCTAGCGCAACCTGCCGAGTCAGCTTGGCAATTCGATTGTAGAAGAATTGCTCTTTGTGCGTTGTTTGTCCGGAGTCAAGCACATAACTGGTTCGCGTAGCAACAAGATCATGTTCGTTGAATGTCGATTCGGTTTTCGCGAGGGTTGCGACGCTAGATTGTTCGTCGCCATTCTCGCCTCGAATTTCCTCCGCTAACACGTTCCCGTTCGCGTCAAAACGTCGCGTCGCAACGGAACCCGCCGGATCAGTTTCCGAGGTCGCCCTATCGAAGACGTCGTATGTATAGGCTTGCGTGCGCGCCGCGCCGCTCGGACCCGTTTCTTCAGATACTAGGTTACCGTTGGCGTCGTATGATTTTCGGATTTCGAGGGAGCCACGCTTCTCGGTGACAACGTTGCCGCGCGCATCGTGTTGGAATGCCGTTGTAAAAGCACCTCCTGTCGGCGACGGTTCTTCCGTTTTTGTTATACGACCAGCCGCATCAAAGGCTCGCGACACTTCCCGTGTCAAATCGCCAGCAACTGTCTTCTCACTAAGCGGACGCCCGATCACATCGCGGGTCGTAGTGGTCGTCCGCTGAAACGATGCACCACGCTGTGGCGCAACAAGGCTGCCAACGAGTCGCTCCCTACTGCCATAGTTGTCAGAAACGAAGCGGGTCTCTTCAATCAAATTACCGTTGAGATCGTATTTGAACGTCTTCTTCGAGCCAGGCGAGGATACGCTCTCTTCGATAGTAAGGCCCCGCGAATCCCGTTTATAAGTGATTGTACCGTCAGGGCCCGTCCAGCCCCGCACCCTTCCGTAAAAATCGAGATTAAACGATTGGTTGCCGTGCGGACTCTTGATGGAAGTGAGCAGCCCCTCCTTGTTGTATTCATAGTTTGCGACATCAAACGGCGTGGCGGCTTCGGATTCCACAAGGCCATTGTTCGTATACGAAAAAGCGCGAGGAAAAATCGTGACGACCGTACCATCCGGCTGTGTCAAGTCTGGTGGCGACTCCTCAACGGGGTTTCCGAGAAGCCCCTGGTCGTCGTATTCGTACCGAAACGTCGTGGAGTTGCCGTTGGCATCCGTAACCTTCGATGCTTGGTTGTACAATGGCTCATGCTCAGTTGCAGATGCAATCGAATTTGCCCCATCACCTGGCGGCAACGTCCCGCGCTCTCGGCGAATGCCAATAAGATTCCCGAGCGAAAGATTATTGTGATACGTAACGCCCGCCTCAACGTCGTTTCGCATCGGGCCCTTCGTCACCGCCTCGTTCGATTCGTCGTACAAGAACACGATCTTATTGCCACGCGGCATCGTGGTCGACGTGACCTGAGTTGACGTATTGTGCGCATAAGCTGTGGTCCACGACCCGCTCGGGCCGCTAACGGTTTCCGATTGAACCACACGATACTCGCCAATCCGCAACAGCGAGTACGTTTTTTTCGGACCAGCCGCATTCGTCACACTTACCGAATTTCCCGAGTACAAAAACGTTGAATGCGGACTCCCGCCGAGCCACTGCTTTTCAACGCGCCCAGCGCCATCGTATGTATTGCGGATGTAGGGTGTCTTATCACCAACCATCTGCTGCGGGGCAATGACCGAGATCATACGCTGCTCTCCGTCATAGGCATATTTAGTTTCGGTCACGACACTGTCGCTACCAACAACAGAGAACACCCGACGTACTGTCTCGAGGATCGGCGATGAATCGCCGTCGGCATACTTGTACGTTATCTCGATTCCGGGTCCAGATATTTTCCGAACGCGTGGGATCGGAAACGTGCCAGTCAAGTGAAAACAATCGTCATTCGTATTAACCAGCGCCTGATCGATGTCTTTGGTACTGATATAGTAATCACGACCACTTGGGTCTGTGATCTTGGAAAGCGTAGAACTCTGCGTCAGCGGATTGCGAGGTCCCCGATACTCAAACGTGTAGCGCACGGGCTCGCTCGATGCACCTGCTGGCAGGCTCGCAAAGTCGTTGCGTCCAAGAATATGCAGGAGCTGACCGCGGCAATTGTACACATACCGCACACCGTTCTTCTCGCGCATCACGAAAAAGATGGCTTCTCCCTGGTCGATGTCGCGATGACCGGCAAACGGATGTTTGGTGGCATCTTCGAGTACGTAGCGCTGCAACTCGTTAAACTCTCCATCCGGAGAAACGTACGTCGTGACGTACGCGCGTACCTGCATGTCGGAACCGAAATTATTGACGTTGCGCCAGTCAGACGACTGCTCGACATAGCGCAGTCCGCGGCCCATTCCATCGAAGTACATTACGACGGATTGCTCCGCCCCCACCTGTTGACCTCGTAATCCTTCAGCGTAATCGCGCCCGAGGGCGACAAGTCGTTTGTTGTACGAGAAGTCCCATCGATGCCCCATGAAACCGCCCGAGAGCGTTTCGACATCACTGGTATAGTGACGCAGCAGGTCAAACGGAATTCCCAACGTCTCTTCGGACAAATCACGATCGTTCTGGAAATACGCACCGCTGGCCAAGTGTACTTGCACGCCACCAACTGCTGGGGCGTGAGGGGCTAGCATTGGATCGGATTGGGCGAGTGGATCCGTAGTCTGCGGCCAGACCAGCAGCGGACCTCTAAATCCGCAACAACCAGGTTCTTCGTCCTCGTCAATCTCTTCTCCATAGACGGGAGGAATCGGAACGTCTCTCGGGTCGTCGTCGTCTGGGTCTTCCGGCCACCAGGGTGGCCGCGTCCGCGTCGAGTCGGGCTCAGGGTCTCGCGTTCTTGTTCCACCGACATCGTTCTCAGCGATATTGACGTCTTCCGACTCAAGGCATGGACAGGGATCTTGAGCCAATTCATAGAACACATCGAAAGCGCCTGGAGCGAGTCCAGTGACGATCCGCTCAAACGAATTGACGCCGCCGCCTGTCGTCTCAACCTCCTGTTCAACACCACCTTCAAGTTCAATTACAGTTGGCTCCAGGTTTCGGAGGATGAGCTGCAAGGGCTCATCCGTTCCTTCCACGATAACGCGGAGCGGCGTTGAGCCTCCCTGTTCGATCTGGGTTAGATCGATCTCACCCCGCGCTGCCAGCACCAGGATTTCGATGGATCCCTCAATGCCATTCGCTGTGATCGTATGTGAACCGGGGGCCGTGCCTTCGGGAATTTCGACGTAGACGACTTCACTGGAAGCGGCGCCCGGCACACCCAGCGGTTGACCATCAAGCATTAATCCGCCTTGAATTTCGCTCGTCGGAAAATAGCCGCAGATGCAGGCGCTACGCCCGCGGAATACACGCGGCGTACAGCCGGTTAACGCAGCCTCGCGATCTTCATCTTCACTAGAACCGGTTATCTCGATGGCTTCGCCGTCGGAGATCATCTCGAGTCCAAAAGCGTCCTCGTACGTAATCCCAGCAAAGTCGCCAGGAATCAGTGCACCGGGAATTCGGCCTGAAAGAAACTCGGTATCACCTACGGCTAGAATGCGAACGCCTTCGAGCTTCCACATACCAACACCGACCAGTAACTCATCGGTAATTTCCAGTCTGACAACCTCGCCAGCAGCAGCTTGGTCGGGAGCGCGTAAGAACGAACCCGTTGCTGAATGCACAACGAGCTCAGGATACTCCGATGGTGGTTCGACAAAGCCGACAGAGAGTTCGCCGTCTGGGCCCATCAATCGGAATCGGGCGCCGTCCCACATGACTTCGTCTGGAATATCCAGTCGGAATCGACCGTTGTTTTCATCAAGCGGTGCGCCAGAGAGGCGGATTCCACCGTCCGTCATTTCAAAGTCCCACCCGTCGGGTGTATGACCGACTTCTGCCGGACCGGCAACGTCGATCTCGATCGCGATGACGGGCTGTCCGTCTACCTCGTGAGGGACGGACAGGAGGACATGTCGACCGGCCTCGCTCTGCGCACCACCAGCGGATGCACCAGACTGTGCAAAGACAGGTGAAGCGGATCCAACGAGGATCAGTAAAACAAGAATGCCACGGCGTAGCGTGCGCCCGATACTGATGGAGTGAACACTCGCCTCTGGGTGAGAGGGAGTAAGCATTTCAGTGCGCTAGCGAAAAGGGGGTGAACTTTAAACTAGCCGACTGGATGCGGAATCGCAATTGTTGCTTGATTGCGTGTGTCGTCCAATAACTGGCAGTACTGCGCCAACAGGGTCTTTTCGTTCGTGCCCAATGAGATACGGAGTGTGGTACACTTGCAAGCGCGACGTTTTGCAAAATCGATCTGGACAGTCCCGATCACACTAAAATAGAGGAGCAACCGCCATCAGTGGTGCCCCTCTATTTACTATTCGAAATGAAGCTCGTCCCAGGACCGGCGAACCTAACTACCGCTTCCGGGGATGGTTTGAACCGAACGTTGTCCCGACAACGTCACCCAATGTCGAACCGGTCAGCGTTCATCACCCTGTTCCATGCAGCAACGAACTCATCAACGAACTTCCCTTGCGCATCGCTGCTTGCGTAAACTTCTGCAAGTGCCCGAAGCTGCGAATTCGATCCAAACGTAAGGTCGACGCGAGTGCCGGTCCACTTGACTTTACCGGTAGCACGGTCGCGTCCTTCGAACACGTCCTTTCCGTCGGATACCGCCTTCCACTCCGTACCCATGTCGAGCAGATTGATGAAAAAATCG
>CBDTVC010000026.1:0-11698 GCA_965363925.1 uncultured bacterium
TGGCAACGCGCCCGGACGATTGGCCAGTTGTGCAATGCCATGAACTTGATCGCCGCAGGAACGCTCAGGTACGCGGCATAATCTTTCGTCCCGAGAAACTCGAGTTCCTGAATAAACCGGGAGTCCGGTTTGGACTTGTCGCCCCAGCTTACGACCAATGGTCCGATCAAAGACTGCGCCTCTGGGCGTGCATAGAGAAACGCACTACCTTTAGGAGTCATCATCCACTTGTGGCAGTTTCCCGTGTAGAAATCTGCTCCGAGATCGTCGAGTGACAAGTCGATCTGTCCCGGCACATGTGCACCGTCAACGATCGAAATGATGCCCGCCTTCCGCGCCCGACGTATCAGCTCCTCGATCGGTAAGGTGAGACCAGTTGTTGAAGTGATATGACTGACAAATAGCACCTTCGTCCGATTTGTGACGCCACTCCAAATGCTCTCTACGAATTCAGACTCAGAAATAATTGGAAGACTTACGTGCTGACGGTTGTAGCTGGCCCCACTTAGCCTGCTCACTTTCTCCCAGGCACGGTCCAACGCGCCGTATTCAAGATCAGTTGCCAGGATTTCGTCACCACGTTTAAGGCTTAAAGTCTGGGCGACCGTGTTGATGCCCGTTGTTGAGTTGGGTACAAACACGACATTGTTTGCTGCCGTGCCAACGTACTCGGCTAGGGCACCACGCGCATCCGCCATTAAATCGGGAAATCGCCGACCGAGGAACTCAACGGGCCTTCGTTCCAATTCCCGCTGCCAGTGTTGGTAGTCTTCAAACACCGGAATCGGGCAAGCGCCAAACGACCCGTGGTTGAGAAACGTGTACTCGGGATCAAGTTGGAAGAGGTCTTTCAGATTGGTGTGCATTCGGAAATCTGGACAATGCATTGGAGGTCTACGGCTTGTTGCACCGAAGAAACGGTCATGTCTGGAGCAAGCAACCAACTCAAAGCGGTCACGTGGCCATCCGCAGAAGTCAGCCGTTTGGGTGGCGTCAAGGTTTTGGGTGGCGACGATATATTACTCAATCACACGCGAAAAGCACTCTCGCCTTGGACGATTAATTTCGATTGGGCACGAGTTGTTACGCTGGTATCTGCGCATTGCTGATCAGAACGATGTGCTGGATAGTTGGAAGCCTGAAGAGCACGGTACGATTGTCGACTTTCGTTATGACTGTTCTTATTGCTCCCGCATGGACGGGTCGGATTAACGCGTCTCCTCATTTCGTCCCACCCAATATCGGTTTGTTCGTATCGCATGCGTAACTCTTTCGGCATGCTGACCGTAAGGCTTTCAAAACTCGCAACGGCAGCGTTCCTCAAGAGAGTTCGTTTGCACTTGTTGGGAGTATTACAGGCTAGTTGGCGCCACTCGCCCCCGGAATAGCCACATACCTGAAGGACACAATTATGAGGTGTAGCATGAAATCATTACACAAGTTTCTCTCCCTGTTTCTCGCGCTCGTATTTGTCGCTTCGGCTTCGGTTGCTTCCGCTCTCGCCGGTACACCTGATGGCGATTCACCGGCAGATAAGAATGTCAATTGGAAGAAGTACAGTAGCTCGATCGTTGACGGAATTCGCTCCGAAAACCGAGGCGTCCGCGACGCCTCAATACGGATGGCGATCCAATACTCTGAAAAACTCGACGTGTCGGACGCCACGATTGACCTGATGAGAATTTATCGAAACTCTGACAGCGCTCAATTGCGACGCCTCGCAGCCGTTGCGCTCGCCTCTATCGATTCTGAGCTGGCCCACGGATACCTCAGTTTGAGCAAGGCCTATGAGGTCAATGATGGTGTTCGGAAAACGATCGCCGCCCTCGAAAATCGATAGCGACATTAACGCTCGCCACAATTGGTTGGCGGTCGTCTCCAAGAAACGGATGTAAATACGAAAAGAGGCCCATCAGTAGTGGGCCTCTTTTCGTATGCGGCATTTTTGCGGCGTGGTCGCTGAACCTTTGAGCCGGCCAAGCGTTTATGGGTGTCTTTACGCCGATCCAGCCGCACGAAGGACGCACGAAGGATAAAGGAAGTTTTATGACGCCAAAGGAATTCTGGTCACACTTACTTGAAAAGAAGAACATCGTGTTGTCCACGCATGTTAGTCCAGATGGCGATGCGCTTGGTTCGATCTTGGCGCTTGGTCAAACTCTTGCGAAATGTGGCAATAACGTCTCTTATCTCGTTTCCGATGAACCGGCTCCAAACCTCGAGTGGCTACCACACGTAGATGAGCTCCAACTCTACACGGGCACGCTCGAACAATCCAAATTGATAGCGGAGGCTGACGCAATCGTTGTCGCCGACACAAATGCTGCTCACAGGTTGGGCAGGGTCGGCGACGCAATCCGTACTGCTGTCGCGCCAAAGTATCTGATTGATCATCACCCTGCTCCGGAGTCCTGGTTCGATTTCCATCTGGTTCGAGAATCAGCTTCGTCGACCGGTGAGCTTGTGTTCGAAGTTATTGCGGACGAGGTCGACCGCATCGATGAAGGAATTGCAACGCTGCTGTACACGGCAATTATGACGGACACGGGTTCGTTCCGATACAGCAACGTTACAGCGCGCGTTCACCGGATTATTGCTGAATTGATGGAACGCGGTCATTTGGTCCCCGACGATATTCACGCGGCCCTTTATGATACCAAGTCGCTGAACAGACTTCGCTTAACGGGCCGTGCGCTCGACAAGATTTCACTGCTCCACAATGGTCTCGTCGGATACCTTGCATTGTCGCGATCGTTTCTCAAGGAAGCTCGTGCCGAGAAGGGTGATACAGAGGGTCTCGTGAACCAGGTCTTGTCGATTGACGGTGTGCTTGTGGCTGTTTTCTTTCATGAGATTGAGAAGGGGACAAAGATCAGCTTCCGCTCGAGGGGTGATTACTCAGTCACAAAATGGGCGCAGCGATTTGGTGGCGGTGGCCACCGGAATGCATCCGGTGCTTTTGTTCGTTCGCCGCTTGACGAAGTCGTGCCCAAGGTCCTGGAGTCTGCGCCAGAATTTTTGGATCTGGCGGAGGATGACAACCAGGGAATATCTGCGGAAGATCAGGATTACTTAAACGAATTACTCAAGGCTAAAACCTAATCACATATGAAGGTCTCTGTTTCGACCATCGCTCCGGCTGAACTTGACGTCGACATTCTGATCGTCCCGACTCCGGAAGACAAGAAAGGAGAAGTGGGGTCAATACTCGGTCTCACCGGCAAGAGTTCAGATGCTGCAATCGCAGACTTCTCGGGTAAACTCGGAGAAGTTGCTGTTCTTTATCCCGAAAAGAAGTTTCAGGCACCTCGTGTGTGTCTCGTCGGGCTGGGTGATTCGGAATCTGTCACGACTGAATCGCTTCGTCGTGCTGCAGCAGCATCTTCTCCCTCAACCGCAAAGAGCGGAATTGAGACCGTAGGGATTGTTGTGCCTGAGTGCAGCGAAGGCGCAGAGGCCGCAGGTGAAGCGCTCGCGGTTGGATTTATGCTTGGACATTATCGTTTCGACACGTACTTGACGTCAAACGACACACCAAAGTCTCTGCCCGCGCGGCTTGTCCTGCAATCGTCAGAAGCGGACAAACAGGTCCGAGTTGGAGCGGAGCGCGGCAAGGTGATTTCCGATGCTGTTGCTTTCGCCCGGGATCTAGTGAACGCATCACCGAATCATATGACGGCCACATTGCTTTCGAAGGCTGCTGAGCAATCGGGGAAGAAGAACGGATTCAGTGCCGTGACGTGGGACAAAGCGATGATCGCTGAGGAAGGCATGGGTGGGCTCCTCGCGGTCAACCAGGGAAGTGTTGAGCCACCAACATTTAGTGTTCTTGAGTGGCGGCCCGATAACGCGGCAAACGAGCGACCGATTGTTCTGGTTGGCAAAGGCGTTGTGTTTGATACCGGTGGTCTCTCTCTCAAGCCAACCAAGAACTCCATGGATCACATGAAGTGTGACATGGCTGGTGCGGCTGCAGTGATCGCAACGTTTCAAGCGCTCGCGCGCCTGGAGGTCCCTCTATATGTCGTGGGTTTGGTGCCTGCGACAGACAACCGTCCGGGCGTGAACGCGTACGTGCCGGGAGACGTCATTAAGATGCATTCGGGTAAGACGGTTGAGGTCTTGAACACCGATGCAGAGGGGCGCATGCTGCTTGCAGATGCGTTGTCGTACGCTTCATCGTATCGACCGGAGATCGTGATCGATCTCGCAACGTTGACCGGGTCCGCAGTTGTTGCGCTTGGCGAATACGTAGCAGCGGTGATGACGAACGAGACGGATGGAGCCGCGGAGAGACTCGACCAGATGATACGTGCTGGAAGGAACAGCGGCGATAGAGTTCACTCGCTCCCAATGTTTGCAGATTACGCCGAGCAACTCAAGAGCAACGTTGCAGACTTGAAGAACGTTGGAAATAAAGGAGCCGGTTCGATCACGGCCGCCAAATTCCTCGAGCACTTTGTGAACTATCCGTGGGTACACCTGGACATAGCTGGCCCGGCTTTCCTCGATAGCGCATCGGGATATCGGGCGGCAGGTGGTACTGGATTTGGAGTTTATCTCCTCGTTAATTATCTGCTGTCCCGGACCAGCGGCAGAAAAGGTCGATAGCGAAACGATCGCTCGATGTCCAACTCGACAAACTCGTCTCCAAAACATCGGATCGCACTAACCATGGGCGATCCGAATGGGATCGGTCCTGAGATCTCGCTAAAGGCGGCAGTGCGGTTAGGCGACGACTTGGACGTCATGCTTGTTGGAGACAGGAACGTCTTTAAAGAGCACGCCCGAGTGCTCGACATTGCGATTGAGCGATTCGAGATCAGGGAGCCTTCGCCGCCGGTAACTCCTGAGTTCATCATCAACTTCGGATTGATCTCAGCCGCGGCGGGAACGCGCTCGATGGAAGCAGTCAGGACTGCGGCTGAATTGTGCCTGGACGGAACAGTTGATGCAATGGCGACGGCACCCATTTCGAAAGAAGCGATTGCCAAAGCGGGTTATCCATTCCCGGGTCACACCGAGTTTCTTGCAAGCCTCGCCAATCGAACCGCACAACTGATGCTCATGGTCGCGGATGGGCTGCGCGTCGCAGTGGCGACGGTCCACGTCCCGCTACGCCGCGTGCCGGATCTGTTGACCCAGGAGTTACTCGTGAATCAGCTCGAACTACTGGCGGCATCTCTCCGGCATGACTTTGGTATACGCAAACCGAAGATTGCGGTGTTGGGTTTAAACCCACACGCTGGTGATGGGGGGGTACTCGGCGGCGAAGAGCAGGAAGTAATCGTTCCGGCGATGGCACAAATCGACGCTTCGGTTGCAACGCTTTCAGGACCGTTTCCTGCGGATGGCTTTTTTGGAAATCGTTCCTACAAACAGTTTGACGGCATAATGGCCACCTACCATGATCAGGGATTGATTCCGTTCAAGACACTCTCGTTTAATCGAGGTTGTAACTTTACGGCTGGGCTGCCTTTGATTCGGGTCTCTCCTGACCACGGAACGGCGTTCGATATTGCCGGCAAAGGAAGCGCCTCAGAAGATAGTTTGGTTGCGGCAATTAACGTGGCAAGGCAAATAATTGAGGCACGTCGTTGAAAACAGTTGAGCCCTATAGCGTTCTGGCTGCCGGTTATGATCTCGTAATGGCGCACGTCGACTACGAGGAGTGGGCAACCTATGTTCACGAATTGATCCAGCGTTATCGGCAGATTGGCGAATCGCCGATGGACCTGCTTGAACTTGGCTGCGGGACAGCTGCCTTCGGTTTCGAATTCAACAAGTTTGGTAGCTATAACTATCGCGGGCTGGATGTCTCCGAGGCAATGGTTATTATTGCCGCGCACAAGGCTGAATTATGGAACGAATCGCTTGAAGTGGGCGTGGGCGACTTCCTTTCATTCAGCGAACGGCAAAGTAACGACGTTGTCGTTTTGCTCTACGATGGGATTAATTACCTGCTGTCGCTTCCGGAAATAGAACAAACTTTGGCCAATGTGTTCAACAGTCTGCGTCCGGGTGGTCTTTTTCTGTTTGATCAGAGTACGCCTGCGAACTCAGAGAACAATCGTGACTTTTTTGAAGATCGCGGCGCCCATGACGATTTTGCGTATTACAGGCGGAGTGAGTATGATGCCAACTCGCACCTACACAGAACTCATTTCGAGTTTACCGTTGGAGACCAGAAGTACACCGAAGATCATACTCAGCGCGCCTATGTGCTGGGCGAGCTTCGAAAGCTTGTCGATCAGTCCTCGTTTGATGTTGTTGCCTGTTTTGAGGGTTTTTCCACTTTTGATGCCACTGATAAGTCCGAACGGATTCAGTGGATTCTCAGACGGCCGATGTAATAGCGTAGACATCCTTCCCACCGACGAAAGCCCAATCCCGACGTGATACAGTTTCAGAATGTCACGGTGGCTCATCCGCTACCCACAGGCGGAAGCCGCACAGTGTTTGAAAATCTCTCTGCCTACGTCGAGCGAGGCGAGATGGTATACCTTATCGGGCCTACGGGGAGCGGAAAGACAACGCTCCTTCGTCTCGTATACATGGACGCAAAGCCTGCCTCCGGACGTGTTGTGGTAGGCAACTACCAGAGCGATAGCATCAAGGCGGATCAAGTTCCGTTGTTGCGACGATCTCTTGGGGTTGTTTTTCAGGATTTCCAGCTACTTCCTGATCGCAACGTGTTTGACAACGTCGCATTTGCACTTTACGCGACGGGAAAAGGTGGCGCGCGGGTGAAAACGCGGGTGATGCAAGTCCTGTCTCGAGTAGGCCTTAGCCACAAACGAAATCGGTTTCCACACGAGCTCTCGGGAGGCGAACAACAACGTGTCGTCATTGCGCGCGCTATCGCCAATGAACCATGGATTCTTCTCGCTGATGAGCCGACGGGGAACCTCGACCCAACCGTCGCGGAAGAAACGCTGAAGCTGTTGATCAGTCTGCATCGGCAGGGAATGACGATGCTGATCGCGACCCACGACTACCGGCTTGTCCGCAACTACCCGAACAGAACCCTGGCCTTCATGAACGGTCAGTTGGTGGAGATCGATCCCACGACCCTCTAGGTCTTCAGAGCTGGCTGAAGATTTATTTTGCAAGATCCTGGGGTCCACATCCCAACGCGATTATTCGCTTTCCGCACCGCTCAGCGGCATTTCATGGTCGATATCGGGTGACAAGCTCTGGATAAGTCCTTCGTACGTGGTTTGTCCGAACGTACAGACTAGGTTATATTTTCACGCAAATTGTACGAAATCAAGCATTCTGGTTTGATTTCGGGCGTGTCTAACCCCCTGGAACCAATCTGTACCCCCGACAATGGAGTTAATTGAAGGCATTATTTCCTGGCTGGAAGCACTTGTATGGAAGTCAGGTATACCGGTTCAAGGTGAACAGATTCCCTTCCTGGTTATCGCGCTACTTGGAACGGGCATCTTCCTCACCTTCCGCCTGGCCTTTATCCAGTTCCGACATCTCGGTCACGGTTTCGCAGTCGCCACGGGGCGGTACGATGATCCGGACGAGCCCGGCGACGTTACACACTTTCAGGCCCTGACGACGGCGCTCTCGGCTACGGTTGGCATCGGCAACATTGCTGGAGTGGCGATTGCGATTCACTGGGGTGGGCCCGGTGCGCTTTTCTGGATGTGGATGACCGCGCTCCTCGGCATGGCGGTTAAGTACTCTGAGGTAACGCTCGCCCAGCATTTCCGCGTTACCGAAACCGGCAATGCGAGCCAATGGGGCTCCGTATCCGGCGGTCCCATGTACTACATCGAAAAGGGACTTGGCAAAAAATGGAAGCCGCTCGCGGTCTTTTTCGCCGGCGCGCTGATGATCACCGCGTTTATGACGGGAAACGCCGTGCAGGCGAATACGATTACTGATATCGTCCAAACCAACTTTGGCATCACCCCATGGATCACCGGAGTTGTGTCTGCTGCAATTGTCGGACTTGTGATTCTTGGAGGAATTGGTCGGATTGGGAAAGTGACTGGAATTCTGGCCCCCGTCATGGCGTTGATTTACGTCCTCGGCGGTATGTCGATATTGCTGGCAAACATCGAAACCGTTGGGCCATCGTTTGCGCTCATCTTCCGTGAAGCGTTTAACCCCACTGCAGGTGTTGCCGGTACTGGAGCCGGAGTGTTCGTTTTGACCCTGATGTGGGGTGTGCGTAGAGGTTTGTTCTCGAACGAAGCTGGTCAAGGCTCAGCACCAATCGCGCATGCCGCTGCCAAGACTGATGAACCAGTTTCTGAAGGCGTTGTCGCATTGCTCGAGCCGTTTATCGATACGATCGTGATCTGCTCAATGACCGGTCTTGTGATCCTTGCGACCGGTGTATGGGATGCAAAACACCCAACGACACTGACGCTTGGTGGAGGAGGGATTTCCTACGTGAGTCCTGACGATCGGAATGTGTTCCTCTCTGAAGATGCGCCCGTTTCAATCGCCGTCGTTGACGGCGTTCCTCGGAAGGTCGCCGGTGCAGCGGACTTTGCCTGGAATCACGTGGCCATCGAACGCTTCTTCGTGGACGAAACACAAACTACTCCGTTCAACGGAACGATTGACCCGTCGTCCGGGACGGCGACGGGTGCAGACGGTGCGACACTCACGACTCTTTACGGCAATGCGGTTGAGCTCGGCGCGCCGCTTACCCAGATGGCGTTCGAAAAGGGACTCGGTGAGTTTGGACTGGGCCAGCTGGGTAAGCTGATTGTTCTGATTTCGGTCATTCTATTCGGTATTTCCACGTCGATTTCGTGGAGTTATTACGGCGACCGGTGTGCGAACTACCTCTGGGGGCAAAAGGCGATTCTCCCGTATAAGTTCGTCTTTGTGTTGATGCACATTGTCGGTGCTGTCGCTGCCCTGGATACTATCTGGATCCTCGGTGACGTCGCGCTTGGTGCGGTCACCTTCCCGAACCTGGTGGCACTTGTGCTTCTTTCCGGCACGGTAGCGAAGCTTACGAAGAGCTACTTTGAGCGCAAACCATGGATTGAAAATGCCGAAGCTCACAAGCGTGCCAAGGAGAAGAAGCGTTCAGGTAAGTAGGCTGCGAAAGTCAATCTCACGCACAGACACGCAAAATTCACAAGATGGATCAGCTAACCGTAATTGACCATCCCTTGTTGAAGCGTGATTTAACTGTATTGCGCCGTAAGGACACGCCGCACGGGATTTTCCGTGCGAGCCTGTCGGATGCCTCTGCTGTGCTGGCGTACGAGGTCATGCGCGAACTCAAGACGGCCACAGTCACGATTGAGACGCCGCTTGAAGAAACAGAAGGGTTTGTTATAGATGACGAAGTCATCGTCGTGCCGATCCTTCGAGCGGGCCTCGGGATGGTTGATGGGTTCATCAGGTTTGTACCCGAAGCCAGGATCGGTCATCTAGGTATGTATCGGGACGAAGAGACGCACCGGCCAGTCGATTATTACAGTAACATCCCCGGCGGAATCGAGACTGCGAAGATCTTCGTCGTTGATCCGATGCTTGCCACCGGTGGCAGTGCCATCGGTGCAATCGACTTGCTCAAGAAACGGGGGGCTACCCAAATCACGTTTGTTTGTCTTGTTGCTGCTCCCGAGGGCGTCGAGGCGCTGACCCGTTCACATCCCGACGTGAACATTGTCGCGGCCACGCTGGACCGACAACTTGATTCGCATGCCTATATACGCCCAGGTCTCGGTGACGCCGGTGATCGAATTTTTGGAACTCCGTAAGTGTACCCATGAAGTCGACTATTGAGTCTCGCTTGAAATCACGAATCCCATTGTACATCGGCGTCATCGCGCTTTGTGCAGGTTTGGCCTTCCTCGCAAATCCAGTCGGCCAGACAGAAACGTCAACGCACGAATACTCGCTCACGTCGTTTCCTTTGTCGTCGACGCCTGCAGGAAGCTCACTCTTAAGTGCAGAAATTGATGCCGACGAAGATTTTTCTCAGGAACAGACGGCAGAGCCGACGATCGAGAAAGGAAAGTGGACATCGATTCTGCCGCCGCTGCTGGCAATTCTAATTGCGCTTGCATTCAAGCGTGTCATCCCTGCGTTGTTCGCAGGCCTCTGGGTAGGTGCCGTCTTTGCACGCGGCGGCTCCTTGGGTGCGTTTTGGCTGGGGCTTCTCGATACGTATCAGGTTTATGTACGCAACTCCCTTGCGGATCCTGACCATGCCTCGATTATCCTGTTTACGTTGATGATTGGCGGTATGGTCGGAATACTTTCGAGATCTGGCGGGATGCAGGGCGTTGTGAATCACATGGTCAAGTGGGCGACCAGTCCGAAACGCGGGCAGCTATCCGTTGTATTCATGGGGTTTGCGATTTTTTTCGACGACTACGCAAACTCCCTGGTTGTTGGAAACACAATGCGTCCCGTAACCGATTCGCTACGCATATCGCGGGAAAAACTAGCCTACATCGTCGACTCAACATCCGCACCAGTCGCATGTCTGGCATTGGTGACGACATGGATCGGCTATGAGGTGGGACTGATCGGCACGGCTGTAAACGAAATTCCCGGTCTAACGGCGTCTGCCTATTCGATTTTTCTTAACACAATCCTGTACAGCTTCTATCCGTTGTTGGCCTTGGTATTTGTTTGGATGGTTGCGTGGACGGGCAGAGATTTTGGACCGATGTACAAAGCTGAAGTCCGCGCGCGCACAACGGGTGCTGTACTTGGACCCGATGCTTCCGTTGACGAAGAGGCATCCCAAGGTGCGCACGCTACACCAAAGGAGGGAAAGCCACAGCGACCGGTTAACGCAATCCTTCCGGTACTCGTTCTGGTTGGTGGCGTGCTGGTATCCCTTTTTGTTACTGGCGAGGGCGATAACATTCGTGACATCATCGGTAGCGCTGACTCTTACACTGCGCTCATGTATGCGTCGTTGCTCGGTGCGTTGACAGCGGGTCTACTGGCCGTAAGTCAGCGTATTCTTACGATCGAAGAAACGGTTGAAGCGTGGTATGCAGGTTTGCGCTCCATGATGTTTGCAATGATTATTCTTGTGCTTGCATGGTCACTATCGGCAACAACGGAAGTGTTGGGTACGGCTGATTTTCTTGTGGATGCACTCGGAGATTCACTTAAGCCTGGCCTCGTTCCAGCCGTGGTGTTTTTGATTTCAGCAGCGACCGCGTTTGCGACGGGGTCAAGCTGGGGGGCGATGGGCATCTTGATTCCGCTTGTTGTGCCGCTAACCTGGGCCGTCCTCGCAAAAAATGGAATGACGGATGGTTCGAGCTACCCAATCCTGTATTCAGCGATTTCATGCGTCTTGGCAGGTTCTGTCTGGGGTGATCACTGTTCGCCAATATCGGATACCACGATATTGTCCTCAATGGCGTCGGGGAGTGATCACATGGATCACGTCCGAACTCAGTTACCGTACGCGCTGTCAGTGGGTGTCATCGCGCTGCTCGTCGGCACCATCCCCACCGGTTTTGGCGTGCCGTGGTGGATTTCGCTGATCCTTGGAATCGCGATCTGTTATGCACTGATTCGTTTTGTTGGGAAGCCGGTTGAGGCAGAGGCGCAGGCGCAAGTCTGAGGATTGCGTGGCGATGAGGACGGCTCGTCGTACTAGCCATCGATTTTAAGGTCGGGGTTAGGGGTAGGGCAGGGCTAAACATAGCCCCGGGTTGTAGATAGGTATGGTTGAAGA
>CBDTVC010000027.1:0-11576 GCA_965363925.1 uncultured bacterium
CTTTTGCATCACATGCTCTAAGCCACACGATACTTTGCGGATTGTCCGACGCCCAATGTCGCACAGAACTCGTCACCTCTCAGACAATTCTGGAAGAGCGGCTCGGATATCCTGTCCGCGCGATCGCGTACCCTAATGGTGACTATGACGAACGCGTCATTAGAAAGGCAAGAAAGGCGGGATACTCGATGGCTTTTTCAACCCGTGGTGGATTTGTGCAATCATCATGTAATCCGCTCGCAATTCCGAGAAACAACATTCACAACAACAATGCAAGAACTGAAGCACAGTTCATGTGTGCCTGCGCAAGGCTCTTTTAGACTGGGTCGTGCAATCTGGACCCGATACCCCCATTGAACTCGATGACCGAGCCCGTCATGAACGACGAGGCATCCGAAACCAGGTACGCCACTAACTCCGCAACTTCTACTGGCAACCCGAGCCGCCCTACCGGGTGATATTTCTCAAGACCTTCAAGGGCTTTTGGATTGTCGACGAATCCTTCAAGCAGCATCGGCGTAGCTATCGCTGCCGGCTCGATCATATTCACACGAATGTCCTCGCCGCAATCAACGGCCAATGACTGCGTAAGCCCTCTTAACGCCGCCTTACTAGTCGCATAGCTGATAAACGCAGGCTTGGTCAGCTTGGCGTGAATACTCCCGATATTGACAACTGTGCCTTTAGCCTTCTTCAGGGCCGACAGAAAGTCCTGTGCCAATGCGAAAGCAGCGATGACGTTTACATTCATCGTTTTGCGAAGATCGTCGAGCTTTAGTTCGGAGGCTGACGCGGTCGTCAGAACAGCCGCATTATTGACTAAAGCCGCCAGTCGATTTTCACCGATTAATGCCAAAACATCACCGGCAAACTTTTCGCGCACTGAACTGTAATCCACCAATTCACTCAAACTACACTCAACGTATGACTCGAGGCCATTCACATCGGGGCCGACATCCGAACCGATTACCGCGAACCCCTTGTCGGCAAGCACCTCGACAATTGCCGTGCCTATGCCACCGTTGCTTCCTGTCACCAAAACATAGTTCATATTGCCTTTCCTGTCGGAGTACTCGTTTGCCTGCTGGAGGCCCGGCCATTGTTCACTTTTTTTCGGGCCTGCCGCTTCTGCCTTTTCCATGAGGTCGCGATATCTATGAGAGACGTTCATATTAGAGACGCGAGGGTAGAAATACCTTGTCTTGGCTTCCTGCGAAATCTGCCTGTGAAGCCCATGGCCCTTGTAGGCACCGTAGTACTGGGCGAATCTGAACGCGACGATCGACTTGGCCTCCCGCCAGAACACGCCCTGATTGGCAGCAGCACGAAAGTCTTTGAGGATGCCTACGGTAACGAAACTGACGAGATCGTACTTACTGACGTGGACTTCGGGCATAATCTTCCGGAGCGCGATCGCCTCACGTTCATAGCGATTCAGGACAGACCGCCACGGCTCATCGTGAATATGATAGACAGGGGACTCCGCACAGTAACCGATCGAATGTCCGTCCTCGATGAGTGCTCTGGCCAGATACATATCTTCGCAGCCTGACAGTTCCTCATTGAATCGGTACCTTTCCCAGAATTCTCTTTGAATCGCCGCGTTCGCGTTGTTGCAGAAGAAACCCACCTGCGGAATTCGGGATTCAGCCGGAAAGTATTTCTTGAAAATCTGGTTTTCACTGAACTTCGTCGTATCCCTTGCGACCTGTCTGCCGTATACGTACGCACATCCTCTCGACAATGCGTCCTGCAAACCAGCGAGCCAGTTTTCGTCGCAGGGCATGCAGTGCCCACTGACAAAAACCAGCGTATCGCCCTGCGCAAATTCACATCCGACATTTAATGCCCGCCCGAATGTAAACTCACTCTTCTCGATGTGAGTGATCCGACACCCATATTCCTCCGCTATCGACAGCGTCGAGTCTGTTGATCCGGAATCAACTAATACGACTTCAACACCAAAATCAGGCGTACTCTGGTCGCGAATTGAGACCAAGAGCTCCTCGAGGTGGCGATCCTCATTGAGTGATCGGATTACTACGCTGACTAGCGGCTGCACCTAGCACCTCATCTCAGATGAATCTCCAACACCGACCCGGAAAGCGGTGCTTCCTGCAATTGTTCTCTAGAAAGACCTTCACGAGCTGTAGTAACTATAAGACGCTTCTCTCCCGCCAGTTTGCAGTTAGTAGGACGAGGAACAGGCAGTTCAATGATTTCAACAAGATTTCCCGAATAGTCCAACACAGCCACACCGTTCCCATCCCACAGGGCAAAATAAACTTTGCCATTATAGTCGGTACATCCACCATCCGGTGTGAAACAGTCGGAGGAAAAATCATGCCAGCAGCTGACAAATCGAAGCACCTTGGCTTTCTTGTCGAACTTGTACAGGTTTACCTTCTTCACGAGTGAATCAGCTATGAGGATAGTCGACTCATCCAGCCGAATGAAGCCGTTCGGAATGCCTATCGGCGTGTCAAGGGAACGCGTGGTGTTGCCGTCGTAGAGGTAGAGCCCGCCTGTGTTGACCTGGGGTTCCAACCCCATCGTGCCGTAGACAACGATACCGTTGTCGAACGCGACACCATCGTTCGCCCGGAGTCCCTTGTCGCCAACAATATCCGGATTCTCAGATAGAATAGCCTGATCACGAGACTCTAGATCGAGCGATACGAGCCCATCCAGATTACAGAAAAGCAGTTTCGATCCATTGACTGCGAGGATTACACTCGGATGCCCACCTACATCGTATGAGTCGCATTGATCAGACTCGGGGAACTTACGGTACACGAGGGACTCGGCGATATCAGTCCAGAATACACAGCTGCTCCCACGTTCAATAAAGAGACCTTCACCGAGGGTGTTGTAAGACTTGTGGAATACATCGTATTGCTGCATGAGTCACGCCCCGACCTTCCCCAACTCAGCGTAGATCGACTCGTAGTTCTTCACCATCTTGTCAACCGTATAGTTGCGTTCAAATTTCGACTTTGCGCTGCTGCCCATAGCGCGTCGCTGAATCGTATCATCGATCAGGTCAGCCATGGCTTCGGCCAGTTTCACCGCATCATTCGGTGGAACAACACGTCCATCTTCACCGTCACTGATCACATGTCGGCTCTCACCCACATTCGTTGTGACGATAGGTACACCTGCACTCATCGCCTCAAGCAGGACAATCGAGTTGGCCTCCCACAGCGATGATTGACAGAATATATCGAAGAAATGTAATACCTGCCTCGCAGCGTTGGGCACCCAGCCGAGGAAACGGACACGATCCGCTATCCCGAGAGACTCGGCTTGTTGCTCTAGTTCCGATTGCATCGGGCCACCACCGACAATTAGCAGCAGGAAGTCCTTCTGCATCTGGTTGAGCAATGAAGCTGCTTCCAGCAAAATCGGCAATCCCTTCTGACGTGTCAGAGTTGAAATCGACCCCAGGATCACAGGACCATCGTCTCCAGTCCCACAGTCAAGCGCGAAATCAGTGTCCGAATTTGGAACAACATGTTCCACACCATTGTATAGAGTAGTCAGTTTTCCCGGTCTTATCTTCAGTGACTTCTGAACAAGTTTGGCTTGTTCGTGGCCAACAGCAACAAGTCGATGCGCAAATCGGCTGAATATCATCTCCATGGCGAGATATCTTCTCGCCAAGTGAGGATAGTTCCCGAAATGAAACGTGTGAACAATCTTCGTCTTAGAAGCAAACAGGC
The DNA here is from genome assembly GCA_965363925.1 of uncultured bacterium. Lineage (GTDB taxonomy): Bacteria > Bacteroidota > Rhodothermia > Rhodothermales > JABDKH01 > JAGQWL01. The sequence continues at coordinate 3,723 of CBDTVC010000027.1, forward strand.
GAGCTTGGGCGGCGTCAGCCAGCGTTCCAGTATCATGAGTGTGAATCACGTCAATTGAGCGCTCCTTGCAAAGCTCCTTTAAGACACGAAATCGCATATAAGGAGACACGCCAGGGTCGATCTCACGCAAACCAACCAATTCAACACCCTTTGCTTTCAACTCTTCGCCAATAGCACCGTCGCCGATCCACCAGCAAACGGAAATATCGAACCGGTCTTGGTCAATGTGCTCACAGAGGCTCGCTATAACTCGCTCAGCACCGCCATGGTGCAAGCCGGCAATCGAGAACATCACGTTAACCCTTCTACTCATTCCATCCACTCTATATCACGGACTGCCGTTTTTCTTCGGACCCTCTTGGGCCTGCCTTGGACCTCTAATCAACCTGATTATCAAAGTACGCATGAATACATAGAGTGTCTCGATCGTGATCTTCCAGTCCCGCCAATCAAGATCGTAGAATGCGAGTGGCGGTTTATACGATTTCAGCAGACCCTTCCAGCTAAGAAGCCCCGCGCTCATATACTCTGGAATCGCCACACCTTCGCCGCGCAATACAATATGTTTGAATTGCTTACCGTTGGGCTCGATCTTCTTCAGATTTACGCCAAGCATGTTCTGGTAATGAATCCAAACGAGATCGACCCCCGCATACGGTGCAGCGTCACCACCACCGGACAACCGAGGATTGGCTTCAATGAGTTTGACCTCACCATCCCGTGAGTCACGTTTCACTTCGATCTCGCATATCCCTCGATATCCAATGCTCCTCAGGAAATCATCACAGACCTTGTCGGCATCGTCATCGGTCACCGGTTCGCTGACTGTCGCCGGACCAAAACCAAATGGAACACAACGTAACTCCCGGAACATCGCATGTGCAATTCGCTCGCTACGCTCATTGTAGTAGGCCAGGTAGACTCGCTTATTGGTATCGGGCCCCTGGATAACTTCCTGTGCGATCACGTCCGGCGTCACGTCCTGGACCGACAAATAGCTACTGACCAGTTCATCAACCGATTCACAAACTGACACTTTCTGATTGAGCAACGGATGATTTGCATCCAGCCTCTCCCACTCCCGAAAATGCCGCGGCTTAAGTACGCACGGATAATCTGCCGTTCCCGCAAACTGCTCTAGGTCTTCTCTGCAGGTGATGAACCCTGTGTTCGACATAGGCATGCCGTGATCGAGAGCCAGTCTGTACTGACTTTGCTTTTCTGCCAGCAATCCGTGCAACTCGATTCCGTGGCAAAGATTGTAAAATCCGGCAAGTTGCTCACGATTCTTGGCGATTGCAGAGACATAGCGATCCGAACTGGGGATCAAGATTGCTCCATCGCCTACTTCTGACGACAAGCCTCTCATGAACTCGAGCCATGCATCGACGTGCGTATCCGGGTCCGGGCAAAGTCGCGCAGGGCCATATACGGAATGAAATCCCTGCAGTCTGGAATCGCAATCGAAGCAAAGCGCATCCACGCCGTGCCGCTTAAGGTTCCTCACCGCAATTACACCGGTTTGGAATGCGCCGGCGATGACGGCCTTCGGCTGGGTGACCATTGAATCGTTCATCTTGATTTGAGAGTCCGGAACAAGAAACTTCGAGTTGCAGAGAGTCTAATACACAGCCTCGGAACATTGGAAGGAATTGTACGTATGCCGTTGACATTATTACAAAGAAAAGCGGGCGCGGATCACGACATGGCTGCCCTTTTTCACCTCGATTTCTGGCAGAATAGGGCTCAAATAATACGACACAGCGCGGGAAGATAATCGTGGAAAAGTCGGAACATTTATCCATTAAGGTCAGGACTGAACCAGTCCCGGATACAATAGAAGATCGTTACGTAGACCTACTTAAAAGGAGCCTGACAAGGGTACTTTTTGCCAAGACATACGAGCGGCAGACGATTTCACCGGGTCGCAGCTGGCTGCGGTTGATTGCCGGACTCTTGCGCGCCATTCTTGCTCTGATGGGTCTCGAACTCGTCCGCCTTGTTTAAACAGGTGCACAGGACTATCTGGAATCCGGCGATGCTGCCCGGAATCGTGTTGAGGACGCGGAGACAATGCTCGGTACGCGCCAGTTGGATCAGATGCAAGCCTGCATCAATGATGTGATTGACCGAGATGTGCCCGGCGACTTACTGGAGGCTGGCGTATGGCGAGGCGGCAAAACATTTTCATGCGAGGGGTGCTGAGGGCGCGAGGTGAAAACGAAAGGAGAGTCTGGGTGGTCGATTCGTTCAGCGGGCTTCCCACCCCGGAAGAAGACGTCGATTCGTGGTGGTGAAGAGCAGGTGACGTGGCAGTGTCTCTGGATGAAGTGAAAGGCAACTTCGGAAGATATGGCCTGTTGGATGACCGCGTGCTGTTTCTCAAAGGGTTTTTCAAAGACACGCTTCCCAGCGCCTCAATCTCGAAGCTTTCGGTGCTCAGAGTCGATGCTGATCTGTATGAATCAACAAGGGACGTTCTGGAGAACCTGTACCCGAAGCTCTCGGTAGGAGGATATGCCGTTTTCGATGACTACCGCAATCTCCCTGAATGCAAGAGGGCCGTTGACGAATACCGGCAGGTGCACGGCATCTCCGAGCCAATTGTAGAGATTGATACAAGAGCCGTATATTGGATAAAGACGGCCTGATATTTAGTTAAACAGTACAACGAAGTACATTAGTCCTTGGTGCATCGCGTCGCTATGAGAAATGATGGGCCGCACTCAGAAATCCGACAACTGGGTCACACTTATGTCTTTGAGGTCCCGCACAGTTGTCTGATTCTAATTGGGCAACGATGCGAACTCCCCACGGATCACTGTTACTATTGGTTCCGGGCACCAGACCAATAAGAGTCTCGTATTATTATGGAAAAAGGCCAGATTGAAATTGAGCGTGGTTCAGAACGAAATTTTGGAATTACATTTGCCGTAGTATTCGCCCTGATAGGGGTTTACCGGCTATGGGTATCGGGTAATATTCCTTGGTGGGCATTTGCCGTGTCGGCTGCGTTTCTGGCGGTCGCAATATTTGTGCCGTCAATTCTCCGAATCCCCAACTACTGGTGGTCCAGATTCGGGCTCTTTCTGGGAAAGATAATCGGACCCATCGTTATGGCAGTTGTCTATATCGCGACCTTGGTACCGATGGGTCTGTACGTCAGGCTGACAGGCAAAGATATCTTGCATCTCAAATTAGACCCAGAGTCCAAGTCATACTGGATTGCGCGAGAAACGCCACCGCAGCCAATGAAGAATCAATTTTAGTACCCTGGAGTTTTGACAATGGTTTCATTTATTTCCGAGCTATGGACGTTCCTGAAAATTCGAAAGAAGTTTTGGCTACTTCCGGTACTTATCGTATTGGCGGTTTTTGGGGGCTTGATCGTTTTGACTCAAGGTTCAGCAGTGGCCCCATTCCTCTACACATTGTTCTAGTTTGATGAATATTCTGGGCATCTCGGCGCTGTACCACGACAGCGCCGCAGCACTGATTAGAAACGGAGATATCGTCGCTGCTGCGCAAGAGGAGCGATTTACCCGGAAAAAACACGACTCGGGTTTTCCCAATCATGCTATCGATTATGTTCTGACCGAGGCAGAGTTGGATCTCGAGAATGTTGATTACGTTGTCTTCTATGACAAGCCGTTCCTCAAATTCGAACGACTGCTCGAAACCTATATCGCCATGGCTCCAAAGGGATTTAATTCCTTCCGCATGGCTATGCCCATCTGGCTGCGGGAAAAGTTATTTCTGAAAGACGTGCTGCTGAAGAAGTTCAAGCAACGATCCAAGACGTTCAAGCCCGAGCAACTGCTTTTTTCCGAACACCACTTCAGCCATGCTGCGAGCGCATTTTACCCTTCGCCTTTTGAAGAAGCAGTTGTACTGACCCTGGACGGTGTGGGTGAATGGGCAACGACCACTGTAGCCGTCGGAAAGCAAAACAAGCTGGAAATCATCAAGGAGATTCACTTTCCTCATTCGCTCGGATTACTGTATTCGGCATTTACTTACTACACTGGTTTCAGGGTAAACAGTGGTGAATACAAGCTTATGGGTCTTGCGCCTTACGGAGAACCAAAATACAGGGAATTGATTCTGAACAACCTCATTGACCTTAAAGAAGATGGATCATTTCGCCTGGACCAGTCATATTTCAATTACGTCACTGGCCTTACCATGACTAATAGGAAATTTGACGAACTTTTTGATAATCCTGTGAGAGTTCCCGAATCGGATGATCTGACCCAATTTCATATGGACATCGCGGCATCGATTCAATCTGTCACCGAGGAAGTCATACTTAGAATCACCCGCAGCCTCGCGAACGAGTTTCAGATTCCGAATCTTTGCCTGGCAGGTGGTGTCGCGCTCAACTGCGTAGCCAATGGCAAGATACTTCGGGACGGCACCTTCGAGAACATCTGGATTCAGCCAGCCGCAGGTGACGCAGGGGGTGCGGTTGGTGCTGCCTTGGCTTTCTGGCACCAGGAGAATGACAAGCCACGGTCTGTTGCCGAGAATGACTCGATGCGAGGCTCCTATCTTGGACCAGAGTATTCTGATGCTGCGATCAAGCAAGAGCTCGAGACCGCAGGTGCAGTATTCAAGAAATTCGAAACAGATGATTTAATTGATCGTACTGCAGATGCTCTTTCCAATAATAAGGCGGTCGGCTGGTTCCAAGGGCGTATGGAATTTGGACCACGCGCACTGGGGGGGCGGTCTATACTTGGAGACCCCAGATCGGAGACCATGCAGAAGACTCTGAATTTAAAAGTAAAATACCGTGAAAGTTTTCGACCATTCGCGCCCTCGGTACTACGTGAAGACGTTGACAAGTGGTTCGATCTCGATTCCGGCAGCCCATACATGCTAATTGTCGCTGATGTTCATAAGGACATTCAGCGAAACATGACTGATGAAGAAAAGAGGCTCTTTGGCATCGACAAGCTTAATATCAAACGTTCGGCAATTCCGGCAGTGACGCATGTCGATTACTCCGCAAGAGTGCAGACTGTCCACAAAGAGACGAACCCTCGGTATCACGCCCTGATTAGCCGATTCAAAGAGCTCACTAACTGCCCAGTAGTTGTTAACACTTCGTTTAACGTCCGCGGTGAACCGATCGTCTGTTCGCCGACTGATGCATTTAAATGCTTTATGGGAACAGAACTCGACGTGCTGGCAATCGGCAACTATCTGCTGATGAAGCAGGACCAGGATGCTTCGCTCGCTGAAAATTACGAGGAAAAGTACGATCTCGATTGATTCTTGTTTCAGACCGGTCGCATTCGTCAACTCGCCAATATTGTCACAGTTGGGATACTTGGAGTAACACACGGCGATGATTCAAAACATCTACACTACTATTCGCGATTTCAAGCGAATTATTGCCGGGTCATCAAGACCTGGTTTTCGACTATTTCCAATGATCCGGTCTTATTTAGGACTCAAGTTTTCTAGTGCCCAACATCCGATGACATTGAAGCGGGTTCGTGTCCTGAATTTCGATGTCGAATACTACGATTCCAGAACACTTTTTCAGTTGTTTCAAGACATCTTTGTGGCCGGGGATTACGAAACATGTTTCGATCACGATTCGCCGGTTATTGTTGATTGTGGCAGCAATATCGGTGTGTCAATTCTGTACTTCAAAACCCAGTACCCTCAAGCGAAAATAATAGGATTCGAGCCAAATCCTGATCAATTTAAGGTACTGGAGAGAAACATCACAGCTAACCAACTGACCGACGTAACACTATTCAAGAAAGCAGTTTGCGACAAGAATGGAACGATGGACTTCTTTATCAACGAAGATAGTCTTGGCTCGCTAAATATGGGCCTAGTCGAGCGCGGTACAAAAGTACCGAAAATCAGCGTCGAAACCGGACTGCTTTCAGACTATATTCCTGATTCGGTTGACTTGCTCAAAATAGATATTGAAGGTGCAGAAGAAAGCGTACTCCATGATCTGGAAACTCAAGGAAAGCTCAAGAATATTAGGCAGATTATCTGCGAGTACCACCATCATATTGAAAGAGGCGTCGACCGACTTTCAATCACATTGGGCATACTGGAGAGGGCTGGATTTGGCTACCAACTTCTGCTCAATTCTGGTTTCCAACCCAGGCTTGATTCATACCAAGACATCTTTATTTACGCGTTTAATCGGAATTCGGAGCAGTTGGACTAGATTCCAGCAAACTTCTACGGGCACCAACCTTTATCATGCCCTTCCTTCGCAAGAAGGCGCGCCATTTCCTCCGCCATCAACTGATGGCCTTGTCTTGTGAAATGGGGATCTGTGTCAAAGTACAAGGAGTCGGCTCCAACATAGTTTCTGAAGGCGTCGTAAGAGCTGATCGCGTCGATACCGAACTGGTTAGCCAGGGTCATGATCTTTTGATCGTAGCCTTCGATCGCCCTGTCATCCCGATCCAGGTAGGTGTAACGCCCAGGAAGCCACTCGACGTCACTTACCTGGTGCGCCCATGGGTAGATAGATAATAGGAACTTGATCGACCGCTCATCTACAAACTCGTGCATAAGATTGAGGCTTTCGAATATGTCGTTCCATTGCCTTGTCCTGTCAATCTGATCCGACTTCAGTGTATGTGCAATGATTTCTGCGTTCGCTCTTGTTACTACACCTCTCACTGTTAAATCCTTGTGCCCCAACCATTTGTTTGTATGAAACAAGAGCAATCGAGTAATAAAGAGGTTGCTCTCAATCCAGTCGCGTAGCCTGGACGTGACCGGTCGTTTTGACTGCTTCCCGGGCACACCGATAATACTGCCTTGGTCGTCACGAATAGCGATGTCCCGGTAAGCCCGTTCCTGAATCAAGTCACTATTATCTAGGTTCAGAATCACCATGTCCGGTTTCAGAGATTCCAGTTCTCGTGTCAAATAAAGGTACGACAAGAGAGGCGAGTAGCTGTCGACGCCGCCGTTCAGTATCTCGATTCGTTGATACTTGGAGTCACAATTCTCCAATTCACTATTCAGCGTCTCTTCAAGCAATACAGAAAACGTCTGATCATCTTCGACTCCTTTACCCATAGTAAATGAATCGCCTAGCGCCACAATTCGGTATGTACCATGTGGCTTTTCGACCGATATTTCGCCCCCTCTCAAGCCAAAGCTATTGTTCCGTTGCACATAGGAAAAGTCTTTCTGTTCAAACTTGGCGTACGCATTCGGCACCAGCTTGTGGTGGCGTATCTCATCCGGCACTAGTTCAGGCGAAAGCGGCGTTATCAGCAGGAATCCAGCCAGCAAGTCGACCAGGAAATACGTGGCAACCGTTGATATCGACACCAGCCAGAAACCAATCAATTTCTCTCGATGCACACTATCTATCAGCAGGTAACTGGCCATCAGGATCAGAATGACGCAAACAAGCAATGCAAAAGCCAGCATTGAGGAGGGTCCGAACGTCTCCTCCACAACTATGCGATTGTGGACAAACTGCGCAGTAACGGCGACGAACAAAATCAGTAATATGAGAAATATTTTTTTCATACAAAATTACCGTCTTGGCTCACCGAACGATTTCCGGCACTTTTTCGATCAGGACTCCGGCGGCGTGTAGATATCCCGTCGTCGCTCGTTTGGTCTCAATGTCTTTGTACACAAACTCTGCATGTTCTTCGTCGATCTCGAGGACAGCGGCGAGTTCGGCGGAACTGTGACCATGATTGAGCGCCCAAAGCGCCAGGTCCATCTTGTCGTAGGGCAACGCGAAGTAAAACTCGTCCTGACCCTGATCAAGGCTGTACGTGTCTGTCGTCGGAGATGCCGAACAAATATCTTCAGGCAAGCCCATGTGCTTCGCCAACGCAT
>CBDTVC010000028.1:0-11486 GCA_965363925.1 uncultured bacterium
GCGTGCCGCCGGTCGACGCTTGATGATTCAGTGGTTCGGCTCTTTTCGGTAAACAAGGATCGTGTCACTGTCTCTGGGTGGGTCACCGACTCTCGAAGAATTCGATATTGCCCGTTCCGAGAATCAGTCTCCGGTTCTGTTTGCGTTGTGTCAGTTCGATCAACCACACGATCAGCCTCAAGAGGCTGGCTGGGCGTCGAATTGGGGGCTCGAACGTCCGTAAGCTTCGTCAAAACGGATTTCATCGCGGGCACAGATTGGCCATTCCGTTCTGGCCGAACCCTGGGAGCGGAAGTAGATGGCGTACCCTGCAACGGCGTCGAGGGCTCGAGTCGTTCCTGTGGCAGGTTGTCTGCGATAGTGTGGTTTCGTGCCGCTGACCGAACGTCGGCGACGACCCTGGGTGGGACCGAGTCCTGATCTTGCGATGGGCTGTTCAGTTGCTCGGTCACGTGGAGCAGCGGGTCCGTTGCTGGCTTACCGTTTTGCGTATTCCTTGACGCGGTGTGCCTCGGAGCGGCGTCTGCAGCGTCTCGGTCAGGTTGTTTTTGATGGCCATCGACGTCGGTGACCATCGAAGTACCTTGGTCCTCACCAATTGGCACCATGCGGGTGAGACTTTCAAACTCGCGTGTTGCTGGAGAGGTAGATGTTTCGGGCCATGCGCTAAGGGTGGTTCTTTCATTTACGGCGGTTGGGTCGCGATAGGCTTCAGATCCAACAAGAGAGGTCTGGCCACGAGTTTGAGTTGACGTGGTCCTACCCTGGATTCGGGTTTTCGTGTTGGCGGGAGCCTCCGACTCGTTGTCGACGTCTTCGGATTCTGTGCGGGTGCTCGATACTGCATGGGCGCGCGCATGTGAAGTATCGTTTGCGCCATGGGAGAGGGCAGGAGCAGGTAAGACGACGGAGTTGTTGGCCACTGTGGCCACCGGAAATGGTCCTTGAACAACTGTGCCTAGTTCATCGATGTTCTCCTCGTCGTCGGACGGCACACCAGCGACGTCGGAGTTAGTAGCACTCGACTTCGACCGATTGTTGCCGGTGCTTTCTTCCGACGCATCGCCGTGGTTGACATCGGCGCCCGTTGTCGGTTGTTCGTCGACAAGGGAGTGTTCCACCTGCTTGTTACCTCCAAGCGAGCCGGACAGCAAACGCGCAAATACGCTTGAATCTGGCGTGCCCGTTGTAGTACTGACCGGCTTAGGCTGACTGCCGAACAGTCCGCGAAGTACAGATGTAATATCGGATAGCATTCTCGTGGCGCTAGGATAGTGAGCTATTTTTTGTTCTTTCGTTCGTCAAACAAAGCGCGGATTAGGCGCGCCGCCTGGTCTGGTGGAATCTTGCTGAGCAACCGTGCCTGGTTCTTGCGACTCGATTCAGAGTACACTGCAATGAGCACTGACTCGTCCAGTCCCGACACGAGTTTCCCCAGTTCTTTGTCCTCCATCGCGCCTAACGTCGCAGCCAGGTTTGCAACTGCCGACCGTTGGCCGAGCACAGAATCGATTCGGGCCGCCAGTCGCGTGTTGTGGTCGGCCAATTCCTTCGCCTCCATCTTTACAGATTCCAATTCTGTTCGGAGAACGTTAATGGAATCCTTGTCGGAGATACGAACTGCCGCTTGACCTTCAGAGTTGGCGACCGCAGCCATCGTTGTGTCTGGCGGTGCGTTAAGACTATCCATGCGTGTTCGCAATTCGTCCACATAGTCTGGCCGAATCATCGGCATCGCGAAGTACGCGCCAGCGAAGCCAAGCGCCAGACCGAACACCATCAATAGTATCGTTACAAGCTTTCCCATTATAGATTCTCTCGTGCAATTCTTGCGGATGTTAGCTGTACTAGCTCATCCGTGTATGCAATGTCTGCCTGTTCTTGATCTTTCAAATACTGCTCGTAAGCATTGTCGCGTAGTTGAACAATAGTCTCTTCTTTCATTTTGCATTCGATTAGAGCGACTCGAGCCCTCTTATGCTCATTAATGAGTCCATTCAATGATCGTTGTTCATTCTGTATGCGCAGCCGAAGTTGACCTTGCCTAACACTGTTTCGGCGCAGACTCAATAAATTGCCGGGACCTGAGCAATCCCGGACATCGTTTAATTCGCGTTGTAACTGTTGCTCGATGACACGGATAACATGGCGCTGATCAGCAATGCGACTGGCTGCCGCTTCAACAACTTCCTGAGCAAGGTTCGTTTCTCGTTTTCGGACGCGAAGGACACTCTGGAGCTCGAACTTGAACGGCTGTTGTTTCATTTATAGTGATTGTGCGTCGTGACTTGTTTTTGCAAGCCGCGAAGTAGTGTTTTTATCAAGTTGCGTTGACCGTCGTACGCTCTCTACGCGACCTGACAATTTGGAAAAGTCTTCGTCGTCGCCGACCTCGCTGACGTCCTGTATCAGATAGTTTCGAATGTCTTCGCGAAGTGAAATGGCGAGGTCGGTGTCGACGTCACTTCCGCGAACGTATGCACCAATCCTGATCAGATCCTCAGCTTCGCGATAAGCTGCTAAGAGGCGGCGTATTGAGTTCTGTTCGTCGATGTGGCTCTTCGCGCACACCCGCGGGGCCACGCGACTAACGCTCTGCAGAACATCAATGGCCGGAAAGTGGGAAGCATGTGCCAGATCACGCGAGAGTACAATGTGACCATCCAAGATTCCGCGAACGGCATCGCCAACGGGATCATTCATGTCGTCGTTGTCGACCAGTACCGTGTAGATACCTGTTATTGAGCCGGTCTCACCGGTTCCAGCACGCTCGAGAATTCGCGGCAACATTGCAAACACGCTCGGTGTATAGCCCCGTGTCGTAGGTGGTTCTCCAATGGCTAGCCCAATTTCGCGTTGCGCCATCGCAACGCGGGTGATCGAATCCATCATCAGCAAAACGTCGAGTCCCTGATCTCGAAAGTGCTCGGCGATTGCGCAGGCAACCGAGGCTCCTTTTACACGGCGCATCGCCGCCTGGTCGCCGGTTACCGCTACGACTACAGAACGCTTCATCCCTTCTTCGCCGAGGTTGTCAGCGATAAACTCTTGAACTTCGCGGCCGCGTTCTCCGATCAGTGCAATGACGTTAACATCCGCGGCAGTATTCCGGGCGATCATTCCCAACAGCGTACTTTTGCCGACTCCGCTACCCGAGAATATTCCGATACGCTGTCCTTTGCCGAGAGTGATGAAGCCATCGATTGCACGAACGCCCGTATCCAATTTGTCGGATATCATCGCCCGCGAGAGAACGTCTGGCGGATCTGCGTGAACGGGTACACGGCGAACGTTTTCTATCGGCCCAAGGCCATCCAACGGGTGACCATTTGAATCGATAACGCGCCCCAGCAGAGCCTTGCCAGCACAGACGGAAAGTGGCAGGAGGGAGCGCTCGACAAGGCCTCCGGCTCGCAATCCAGCAGTAGACTCGAGTGGCATTAACAGCGTCGTTGAGTCGCGAACACCGACGACCTCAGCGGCGATCCTGCGACCGCTTGGATCTGATCCCTCATAGATGTAGCAGAGTTCGCCAACAGCTGCCCCAATATTGCTCGACTCGACGATCAATCCAATAACAGACCGTACGCGACCAAATCGATCCGGCGCATTGAAGGTGTCACGAATCGTTGTTGCTACCTTGGAAAAGGATTCCCAGGATTGAATATGAGGCTGATACATGGGTTCGGGGGTCATGAAGCTACCTCACTGGGATTGTCAGGGCCGGTGTCAGCACTTTCCTGTGGTTGATTATTCGTTTCTACAGGCAAGTCAATGTGCGACTGGCTTAGATCTGGCTCTACTGCTGCAGGGATCGCATCGGCGATTGTCTCGACCGCGTTCTCTTCGTCCACGTCTGGCGAGTTGGCGACGGCTGGCGCAACATGTGGCAGTGAATTGGCGAGGACATTGCGCATTCGCTCAAGAATCTCTGCACGCACTCGTCTGATGCTTGTGTTAGACGATGATGCGATCCAGTCCTCAGCGGCCAGGGTAGGTTTGGCGTGCCATCGGACCCGTGCACCATGCGATAGAGACGCGAGATCAAGTTTCTGATCAAGCAGCAATAGGGTGGATGGATTCAAATAGATGTCAACCGATTGCTCATGAGCAAGCTCTTCAATGGCCCATGAAACCGCAGCCACAACCGCCTCTGACTCGGTCTCACGAAGTGACGTTGCGGTTACCGTTTCAGCAATCGACATGCACAATTGCATGAGGGCAGGGTGGGCGTCTGCAATAACCTGCTCTACCGCTGATGACGTTGCGGTGATCGCTGTCGAAAGTGCGGACTTTACATTTGTGAGCTCTACTTCGTGCAGTTTCTTTAGCACAGCCATCTCTTGCTCGAAGGCCGACTGTTGTTCGCTCAGTTCTGCTTCATGTTGGGCTTCAAGCGTTTCGCGCAACTCCGCGATTCTCTTTTGAACGACAACTTCCTTCTCGGATTCAGCCTTCGACTGGTGGGAATCGTGAGATGCAGCTGGGCCTTGGTTTGCCGAGCCGGATGAGTCGAATCGAAATAAGGAATCTCCACCGTCAGTGTCCCAGGACTCGAGTGAAATGCTCGCAGTCCCGGCAAGCTGCCGGGCGTCAATCTGTTTGATTACGGAGATGCGGGAGAGCCCGCTCTTGCTTGCTGACATTAGTTCGCTATTCAAGTAACTGCTCTTCTTGATGGGTCAGGCTGATGTCGCCTTTTTCTTCCATTTCTTTTGCCACATCGAGAATATTGCGTTGGGCCTCTTCGACGTCAGAAACCCGGACTGGGCCCATCAATTCGAGTTCTTCTCCGATTACAGCCGCTGCCCGTTCAGATACGTTTGCCAGGATTCGCTCCTGCAATGCTTCCGCGGCTCCCTTCATGGCAACTACGAGGTCTTTCTGGTCAACCTGTGCCAATAGGCGTTGGAGATCTTTGTCACCGGCTTTGATGAGATCGTCAAACACAAACATCAAGTCTTTGATACTACCGGCAAGGCTGCTGTCCCTTTCTATTATGGACTCCATAATTACGCGCTCAGCGGAGCGAGTCACGGAATTCAAAATGTCAGCGACTTTCTGGACGCCACCGCCAACTGAAGACGTGGCGTTAATTACAGGGCCAAGTTGTTCGCGGACAATCTCTTCGAATTCGAGCACGATGTCGGGAGGTAGTTCCCCGAGTTTGGCAAGTCTGTAGAACGCTTCCTGTTGTTGCTCGTCGTCCAGCTGGCTGGCAATCTCGGCGGCTTTTCGAGGGCTGAGATTTGCGAAGATAAACGCGATTGTTTGTGGATGTTCGCCTTTCAAAAACTCTGCAATCCTTGCGGTGTCGATGGTCTGCATTAAGTGGAATGCTGATGTCTCGCTGGATGCCTTTATCCGAAACATGATGTCTTCGGCGCGTTGTCCTCCAAGGGCAGCCTGAAGCGCCTGTTCGGCGAATTCAATGCCGCCCTCGGCGAGGAAATTCTTTGCCATGGACATGTCGCGGTATTCGACGAGGATCTTCTCAATGTCACTGTTGGCTACATTCTTAAGTTTTGCAATCTCGATCGAAACGCGCTCAAGATCTTGCTCAGGCAGTGACTTTAGAACCTTGCTGGCAATATCAAGTCCGACGGCCGTCAGCAGTATGGCCGCCTTCTGGACCCCTGGAATTGTAAGCGGCGTCCGCAAAGGAGCGTCATCTATGATTGTGCTGGCTTCCATACGTGGTTGCGATTTGGGCTAAACATTAGCTTGATAGTGGAGCTGCCGTCAGGCAACGTGTGCCATTTTGTGGTCGTCTTCGGAAATCCACGATCTCAATAGATCTGCAGCCTCCGCAGGATTCTCACCCATGTCTGCCACTATTTCTTCATATAGGACGTTCTTCGCTTGCAGTCGTGCTTGAGCTTCGGTTGAAAGCTTACTCTGGAATACATCGCTGGAAGGATGGAAGACATCGTCAGATTGACCACCCGCTGACTGTCGTCCGTTTTCGCCCGTCGCGAGTTGCGAATGTTCAGCACCACCGCCTGCCCGCGCAGGATTCAGTGCGATCGGTGGTTCCGGAAAGCTCATCGACGCGACCTTCGACAGGCCGGACCGGAGCAGCCACACGCCAACGAGCATACCGATCAGCATTGCAACGTAGCGGCCAATAACTTGGACTTGTCGGGTCTTCTCGGCTGATGCAATGTCACCAGCCATCTGGTCTTGGCTGGACGTGTCGAACAATCGTTGATGAACGGCAAAAATGTCGCCGCGGCTCTCATCGAAGCCTACAGCTGTTTTGACAACTTGCTCAAACTCATCCAGCTCGGCCTGCGTATATGGAACGGCCTCAGGTGGAGATGCCTGGTCCTCCTCGATCAACATCTGTTTCTGGTTCACAACGAGAGAGATAGACATGTTCTTGACCGTGTACGCGCCGCTTTCGGAACGCTCCTGTGTACGGGTCAAATCGTAGTTCCGTAGCATGGAGGAACCCGTCGCGGCATCGTCTTCCTGTTCAACTCTCTCTTCACTAATAACGGTTGCACTTTCCGGGTCTACCGAGTGGCGCTCGGAAACAGACTGGCTAAAATCGAGATGGCCAACAACGCGAACAATTGCATTGCCAGGTCCCAGGAACTGGTCAAGCATCGTCTGCCCCTTGTTGGTCAGATGGTCTTCCAACTCGCGGGTAACCCGTAGCTGACTACCCGACATCGCAAGATTGCCGTTTCCAGATTGTGGGGTAGACAGAATATTACCACCCGTATCCAATACAGTAACGCGATCCGAAGTAAGTCCTTCAACGGCGCCGGCAACGAGACTCGTCATGCCTTCAATTTGTCCGGATGAAAGACGATCTGAGCCGTTGAAGCGCAGCACGACGGATGACGATGCCGACGTCTGTGCGTCGCGAAACGGACTTCTTTCAGGCATCACAAGGTGTACCCGCGCGACCTCTACCTGACGCAAGCTCGAAATGGTCCTTGACAGTTCACCCTCAAGGGCGCGTTTCAGATTGAGCTTCTGCATGAAGTCAGTCATTCCCAATGCACCGGTGTCGAACAATTCGTACCCGGATGCGGCATCTGCGGCGACGTTTTCGGTTGCAAATCGCAAACGCAGTTCATAGACGTCGTCGCGTGGCACATAGACGGCTGTTCCACCTTCCTTCAGTTTGTACTTCACGCCTTCGTCACGCAGGGCATCGACGATGCGCGAGGCACCCGTAGGCGCAAGCCCTCCAAAGAGCAATGCGTAATCCGGCTGGCTTGCCCAATAGCCGACTCCTCCGAGAAGCATGATGCCGCCAAGGAAGACGGCTCCGATTGTAATCCGTTGAGCGACCGGCAGGCGAAGTACGAACTGTCGGAAGCCTTCGAAGAGTGATTGCATTGACGAGAACTATTAAAGCTTTACTGAGAAGGAGATGGATTCAAACTTGCATTCGCATTAATTCCTGGTATCCATCCATAAGCTTGTTGCGGGTCTCGGTCAAGAATTGGAAGGCCAGCTGTGCTTCGTTCATAGAAATAACTACTTCGTGTACATCGTCTCTTTCACCCGCAATAAATTCGGTCATGGTGGTTTCTGCCTTCTTTTGTAGCGAATCAACGCGGTCGAGAGCGCCGGTCATCACGTCTCCAAAACCGTCGCCACTAGTCCTGGGCTGAGGCAGCAGCTTGCTGCGATCGCCGGTGCCGATGGCCTTTAGTTGTGCAATGTTCATTGGTGCCTCGTACAGGTTGACGTTCGATTATCCGCGCAGGTCAAGCTTTGTCCCAAGACTATGCGGGGTAAGGGACTTTGTATGCGTGGGGCTGTAGGTCTGCATTGATCTTATTGTTGTTGGGTTCTCGCTCAGATTGCTCGATGTCGAATTACTGTCCGGCGTCCGGCCGATTTCCCCGCGACTTTGGCGTACTGAGCGCGACTGAGTACCTGCGGAAATTGAACCCTGCAGATTCGATGGTTGTTTTACGTCCATGCTAAATGTCGATAGTCCGCTTTATGGATTGGGTGATCGCTTGTACAGCCGCGAGATTGGCTTCGTAGAGTCGGTTTGCCGAGACGAGAGTTGCCATCTCTTCAACAATGTTGATATCGGGATACGCAACGTATCCGTTTTCGTCAGCATGCGGGTGGGCCGGATCGTATTCCAAACGCCCCGCGTCAGATTCTACAATCTCAGTTTCTGGTCCCAGTTCGTCGACGCGGGTCAAATCCGTTGTTGCTTTGCGTGGTGTTGGGAGCAGGTGTCGCCCGTCTCCGCCCTGAAGGCTAAGTCGACTACTCAACTTGCCCAGAAGTTTGCGGAATGAAACGGGCCCGTTGTCATCCAACTGTTGGACGGATTTTTTGGCCTTATACGGGGTGCCATCAGCAGTCCTCGTTGTCTGTGCATTCGCAAGATTTTCAGTTGCGGCTCCCATGGCAGATCGTTGGGCAGCAAGGCCTTTCGCACTTACGCGATAGCCCTGGAAAAAGTGTTCTCCAATTTTCACGGTTCCGGTACTGACGGTGGATGAGGACTAAGGGTTGCTAAGCAGTGCGACCGGTAATAGCGGTGCGCATTACGGAAAAGTGATCACGCATGGCTCTCGATGCGACGTGGTTTCGCATCTGCGTTTCTGTAAGCTGGAGCAGCTCTTCCTCAAGCGACGGGGGAGTGTCCTCGGCTTTCACGCTTGCAACGATCTCGTCGGGACGGACCGTTGGAGAGTTGAGTCGCCGGGCTTTCTGGAGCTTGTCTTCAAAGCTGACCGAGGACCTCTCGAAGCCCGGTGTGTCAACGTTGGCTATGTTGTTCGCGAGAACTTTGAGGCGCAGCGCATAAGCGCTCATGGCGTTTCTCACAACGCCGAAGGAGGGGCTCCTGGAGAACATCGTTAACTGCGAATACTGAAATATTGAAATATGAATCAGCGGCAAACAATCTTTGTGCCACGGGTTCGTCAATTTTGAAACGTGTGCTTAAGTATGCGTTCGTTTTGCCGATATGCCCGCTCGCTCGAATGCGGAGGCGGCATTTGCGCGCGTAGGTTTGGAACTAAGCAACAGCAGTAGACAGGTCGTCGGCAATTGCTTCCGTAATACTCTGGGTCACTGCATCCGACGTATAGAAGCCCTCGGCGAGACGATCGCGGATCTCACTCACACGCTCATTGCTCATTGGCTTTACAGCCCGGAGCGCAAGCTTCGAAAACGTCACGTCTTCGGAGTCCGAAACAGAAGACAAGCCTCGTGCTTCTTCAGAAATGGAAAGACGATCGCCGGGGCCGTTTCCGACTGAGTGCCGCTGCGACGCACTTGTACGGGACTGTTGTTCGTATGCGGTTTTCGCAGTCGAAACGTCGCTGGGTCTTGAAAGATCGGGGCGATTGGCGGGGGAAATAATACTCATGATACCGGGCACCACAACAATAATTGCTGGAATAGTACTGCCGATAACTTCCACAACTGACAATTCTCGCAAGGAGGGCCCGGTCAACCGGACAATCCGTCTCGGAGTATTGCACGTTTGGGACTGCTGAGCGTGTATTCTGTAGCGGCGTCCTGTAGTATCAGGACTCGCTTCATGCTCTTCTCATTATGCTGCATCAGGTTTGCCAGAAGTGAATCTATCTTCGCTTCAGCCTCTCGAATAGTTTTGAGAGTCTCTGCTGCCGCAGCACTTTGATCCGTTTTCGTCAGCGTACTTAGAAAGTGCTGACGCTCGCTCAGTAGGTCGTTAAACAGTTGAACGTCGCCGGCCGACAGTGCATCGACCATCTCGATTGTAATAGTATTAATTCTATCGAGTGACATAAGTTATCAGACATTGATCCCAGAGGGGCAACTTGTGTGCCTGTGAGTCGAATTTGCTGATACCTACGCGAATATCGCTGAGACATACTGCTGTTGCGACTGAAAGAGGGACAGCGCTTCCTCAAGTCTGGCATATTCTGCTCTCAGCTGTCCCTCGCGGCGAGACATCCGCTCGTCAAATGCCGTTTCGCGCGACGTCAACTGCTTGATTCTTTCGGCTATCGAGTCGTCTCGCGAGTCGAGCAGTCCGGTGGTTCCGACGATCGAGTCAAGCATCGTCTCGAGGCGTGTCGTTAGTCCATCTTCGCCGGCGAAGAAACTCTGAACGGCAGATGCATCAGTCTTTACCGCTTCTGACAGCTTCTCTTTATCGGAGATTTCGAGTGTGCCGTCGTTGTTGATCGTAAGGCCCAAGTCTCCAAGAAATCCTGGTGCACCCAACGTTTGTCCCGTGACTCCCCGGCTTACCGCCGACCTCAGGTTGAAGCGAAGTCCTGAAATCGTAGAGTCATTCGCAAGAGGTCCGCGCACTCCCGTGTCGCCATCGATGATCGATTGGTCAGCGATCGTCTTGATTGAGTCATTGTACTTTTCGACAAATTCCTCCAATCGTTCAACAATGCTGTCAGTATCTGCGTCAACGATAAATTCGGTATTAAACTCACTCACGCCTTCCAGGCTTATTGTAAGGCCAGGTATCGCGTCGCTGATCTGATTGCCTGAACGATAAAGCAATAGGCCATCGACCTCAAGTAAAGAGTTGAGTTCAGAATCGGTCTCAGTAGTACCTACATCTACGATCATTCCGCCTGACGTTCCTGCCCCGACGACGTTCTCCGAGTTGATTTCAAGCACGCTGAGGAGTGTGTCGCCACCTCGCGCCCTCGACGTGTCAGTCATAATGATGCGATTCTGAAATCCTGTTCCGCCCGCCCTCATTGAGAGTCGCGTGGTGTCTGACGTTTCGGATGCTGTAGAAACGGCAGGTCGATCGGAGGTGCGAATGAGCCCCTCGCTCACGGCCGTATCGAGAGCTCCCGCGATGGCGGCGTCCACTTCAGCGAGAACTTCGGCGTTGGTTGTGCCGGTTGCATTGACGACGACGTCAACGTCGACTCGATTTTCAGGATCTTCCGAAGTTGGGCTTGACACTGAGAGCGTGAACGTTTGCTCACTCTGACGATCAAAAACCTTTTTTAGATCGTCGCCGTCTTTGGACAACTGCTTTGAGACGCGCTGGTCCGTGGAAGCGAGGCGATCAACAAAGACAGAGTGGCTACCATACGATGCACTACCCGTAGTCGAAATGGAAAACGGACTACCATCTGGCACAACAGTAGACCGCGCCGCAAATGGGTTGGAAAAAATGTCGTTGAAGGATTTTGCCAATGTGTGTAAAGCAGAGAGCTTACTGTCCAGATTCCCGAGTACCGACTTGTATTGGTCCTGCTGCGCTCTGGCAGCCTGAATGGCAAGCTTTGGCCCACTCTCGTAAGTGAGAATCGATTGGATTAGGCTTTCGTAAGCTCCGCTTGTCCGTAAGGCGTTCGAAACAGCCATAATAATTAGACGCTATTGCGTGTCTACTGGCAAATAGTTGGTAACATTAATAAAGTTGCGCGGCGGTTTGTTGGCCGACTGCTGGCGTTAGCGAAACAGTCCGTTCATGCCGCATGATTCTTAATTTCCGCGAGTTTCCAGGTCTCCCGAAGCTCAGT
>CBDTVC010000029.1:0-11464 GCA_965363925.1 uncultured bacterium
CAGATCCAGTAATTCTCGTTCCAGATGCAAGAACGTCACGGGTGTTTTGGCGTTCACGGGACGCGAGTATTCTGCCAACACCATTCGTACTAGATAGTCCCAACCGAGTATATTCAGCAGGCGAAACCGAATAGCCGCAAAAGGCAGCGCGTATTGTTCGGGAGTAACAAAGACCTCTGGAGCCCGATTCAAGATCGTACCGATCAACGTGCTCCCATTGCGGCCTGAACCGAAGACAAAAAATGGTCGGCGGTTCAGGTTTTCGTTACCCGATCGAAGCTTGTATCGGGGCGGGAATAGCTCAACGGTGCGAAGTGCCACCGCAATGGTTCTCTCGTAGCGCATACATGGAAACTAGCGAACATCCAGCAAAGCTGACCGACTGAATGGGCATTGTTGTTCAACAAAGTACGCGGAACGTAATCGTAAGCTATCTCGGCGTCGGGCTTGGTTTTCTGAACCTGGTTGTTCTCTACCCCTGGATTCTTTCTGACGATGAGTTTGGCCTGACCCGATTGCTGATTGCACTCGCCGTACTTGGAGCGCAGCTTGGCCAGCTTGGATCAGACAATGTCATGTTGCGCTTCTTTCCCTATTTCAGAGGCCGAGAGCACGGGGAAGGTGGCTTCGTTCGGTACGTGTTTCTTGTCGGAGGGACGGGTCTTGCCGTCTTACTGGCTTTGTTCTTTTTGCTTCGTCCAGAAGCCATCGAACGATTCTCTGACAGCACGTCGCTTTTCGAGAAGTATTATGGACTTCTATTCCCGCTACTTTTCGTCGAAGTCTTTTTCATTTTGCTGCGTGCCTACGCTCGGTCCTTGCGGCAAAGCGTGGCGCCGGTATTTCTGCGCGAGTTTCTCTTGCGCGCGCTGCAGACCGGATTGATCCTGACGTACTGGGTCGTTCCGATGTCGTTCAACACGTTTATGATCGGCTATACCGCGGTCTACCTGGTCTGCACAGTTGCGCTTTTCGCTTTCCTTGTTCTTCGCGGATCGTTCATCATCACCGGCTCGCCACTCCCACGTGCGAGCTTTAAGAAACACATGATGCTGTACGGCGGGTTCTCCATGGTATCTGGCATGGCATCCATGTTGATGGGTAACATCGACCAGGTAATGATCGGTGTCTTGCTCGCGGATAGCCTTCCGTATGTCGCGTACTACTCTGTGGCGTTCTTCATCGCGACGCTGATCTTGATTCCCGGTCGTGCAATCGGCCAAATTGCTTTTCCTGTTATCGCCGACGCGTGGAAGAAGAAGGATCATGACCTGATCCAAGATATCTACACGCGATCTGCACTATCACAGTTGGTTGTTGGAGGCGCCTTGTATTTGATGGTGCTCTTTGGACTGGACAGTTTGCTGACGTTGCTTCCGCCGCCGTATGCGCAGGGCAAAAACGTCGTTCTGTGGGTCGGCGCCGCTCAGCTCATGAGCACTAGCATTGGCATGAATGGTGGCATTCTCATGATGTCGAAAAGCTATCGCTTTGATGCGTTCGTTAGTGTCTTTTTGATCGTCACGAACGTCGGGCTGAATTACGTCCTGATCTCCGCGTACGGAATCGAAGGGGCGGCCCTGGCAACCTTCATCTCAATCGGTGTCGTCAATGTCGTACGTGTTGCCTTTCTTCAGCAGAAGTATTCACTTTGGCCCTTTGATCACCGTACTGGCCGCGCACTACTGGTGCTAGTTGGGATCGGCGGCCTCGCATTGCTGGTTCCGAAAGTCGATAATGCAATTGTCGACATCGTGTTGCACGGCGTGTTCATAGGAGTACTCGTACTTTTGGCAATCCGATTCTTACACGTCGCACCTGATTTGAATGACCTTCTTGATCGTACGGCGTTGCGATGGGCGGGGTCCAGGCAGGGCGGAAAGCGTCAGTAGAATGAGGAAATGCCGCGAATGAAGATCCGATTTATCGACCTTGGAGACGTGAGCTTCATCCTCCGCGATCTCGATGTACTGCAGAAGGACGGGTTTCGCATTAGTCGTACATCCCATTCGACTGTGAAAGCTAATGTGCCGGCGATGCTGCTCTTGCAGTTTGTTCTTGAGCCCTTTGCGTTGCTTCGTTCTGATCGATTGATTGTCCATTTTGGAGGGTGGCATGCTTTAATCCCTCTGTTCTGGGCTCGAGTGTTACGACGTCCGTCAATTCTCTTTCTGCACGGCACTGATTGTGCATCGATCCCCGAAATCAACTACGGAAACCATCGTAAGCAGCCACTCGCGTGGATAACATCCATGTGTTATCGCTTCGCAGGCAAGTTGGCTCCGGTCCACGAAAGTTTGGTTAAGCGCACCGACCGGTATACGTTTTCGGATACGTTATTTAATGCAACCGAGTCGCAGCCTTCCGAACAAGGTGTGTTGCATTTTGTGCCAGACCTGCGCACCCCAATCGACGTTGTGCATCATGGCTTCAACCCCGAGCGATGGCCGATGTCCGGTGAAAACGACCCGAACGTGCTCATTACGGTCGGGTTTGATCTGCACACGGCGCGGATCCGAAAGCTGAAAGGTATTGACGTCATCCTGGCCGTTGCTGAACGATTCCCTGATAGAAGATTTGTACTGGTCGGTTTTGACCAAGAGCCTTCGGATAGCCTTCCACTGAACGTTGAGGTTCACGGGCGCGTTGGTCGCGAAGAGTTGATCCGCCACTACCAGAAAGCTGGATATTACTTGCAGCTTTCCCTTTCGGAAGGGTTTGGTTGTGCTTTGGCCGAGGCGATGCTCTGCGGCTGCATCCCTGTCGTTTCGCGTGCCGGTGCGCCACCATTCATCGTCGGCGATCACGGAGCGATCGTAGAGTCGCGGACAATCGATGAGGTGGAGAATACGTTGCTGCGTTTGTTCGCGAGCTACGATGCTACGGCACACCAATCTGCCAGAGAGCACGTGGCGTCGAAGTTTGCCCTGGATCGTCGTGCGGCCGGATTGCTCCGATTGCTGGACGGGTAGCCGATTCCAGCTAGCGTCAATCATTTGCTGGCCTTAACAGGATTCGTGGCGTGGGTCAATCTGAATTTCGTAACCTGCCTTACCAAAGGATCATTGTGCAACCCCTCAATCTAATGAGACCGCATCATGAAAATCGCTTACAGGATCTTGCTGGGCCTAAGCGCCGGGTTCCTAGGGCTTGCTGCAACAACGTACTGGGCCGCTCAAACCCGCGTGCCTGACGGCAGCGGACTCGCAGGGCCGGCTATCGCCCTTGGATGGGGACTCGGTGGTGCGCTTGTAGCAATTGTCGTTGCCGTTGTGGTCGGGTTGCGCCTGAGTGACGGGACTCTTGCCCGAACTGCGTTTACGACGTTCCTCGTGGCATTGTCTCTGGCTGCGGTCCTGTACGTTAAGTTTCAACAGCAGCAGGTTGCGGATCGTGACGACGAGTCTGCATACAGTGGCATTGCGGATTATGAGTTCACGCTGGAACGCATCGGCCATTCGGATCCGTACCTCAGCCCACGGACCGCTTTGTACGCGTCGACGCACAGATGGGAAAAGGACTTGCCGGACGGGCGGACTTGTTCGGGCAAGATGAAGGCGGATGCCCAGCGTGCCGTTGCGGAGAAACTGACAGAATTTGCCACCATTGCCACTGGGGAGCTAACGGGATGTGGGCTGGAGGCGACAGGTGAACAGCTTCAGTTCACTTGGGCCATTCGCGGGGTTGATGGACTGCAGCAACCAACAGGAAGCGAACGGTTTGCCCAGTCTTGTATTGACTCGAATGCTGTCCTTTCGTCCTTGTTGCGCTCGGCTGAAATGGCCACGGTATCATCAAACGGCAAAATCCGATGCAAATAATTGTCGGTCGTTTTGGCGGAGTCGTGTTCCGTATGCAGGTGTTGTTTGTGCTAGTACTTTTGCCAGCCTTCTCCGCAAACGGTCAAGCCTGTGAATCCTCCGCCACGCGGCACGCATTTCATTCTTTCGCAGAGGTATCGGGTGATCGGGATTTCGTGAGTAGTGTTGATGACCGGTGGGTGTTGACGCTTCGCAAGAATCAATACGGATGGTCGATTAGACTTTTCGATTCGACGGGTGTGGATCTTTCGCAGATGACGCCTCCGTTTCGAGCAAGTGTAAACCATCGCGATATTGAAGGGTGGCACTTTCGCAATGCCGACAACTCCGCAGCGAATGACGGGAGTGTAAATGCACCGCAAGAGCTGCGGGTTTTTTCGTTTTCCGAAGCACTAACTGGGACAGGCGGTTTCAAGCCGTCCAGCGACGGCACCGATGGTATTGAAGGATCGGAGGGTGAAGGGAGGGGATCTCTTCGGGTGGTCGACTACGGACTGACTGATCTTGGGCCCGGCGAAAAAGCCAGATTGGTCTATTTGAAGTTCAACGTTTGTCTGACGTGGCCGAAATCAGAGGAAGAGATTGCCGTCGAGCAGGAGTTCAGCAACCTCGAGTATATTTCAGAAGAAGAGGAGATCGCACGTGTGTGCGGACTCGGCCTTGGATACGAAATGGACGCCGTTCTTAAGCCGAGAATGGTAAGCGGCGATTTTGACAGCGACGATGCGGGAGACTCGGTTGTGCAGGTGAAGCGAATTGCAGACGGCCGCCGTGGACTCGCCATTTGCAGAGCAAGTACATGGACATCATTGGTTGGTTTTGATTCGCCAGTGGATGCGGGGAATCGCGGCTGGGTCGAACAACTCGAGACCTGGCGTGTCATGACCCCCGATGAATTTGCTGATAACATTGAAGGCCTTGATGTCGCAACTTTGCCGCTTCGCGGCCCAGGCTCAGACTCAGACGCGTTCGAATTTCACGGCGATGTTCTTTCGCTCGAACGGATCGAGAAATCACAGCACATTGTGTATTGGGATGGCAAACGGTTCCAGACTCAGCTGGTTTTTCATTTTGTTGAGCCTGACAGGTAATAGAATTCACGCGAAATCGACGATCAAAGAGTGAAACGTACGGGTATCTCTTCCGTAATTAGACGTTTCCGAGTAGTGTCCCGTTTGGTTGTCCGATTTGTCTTATCCGTCTGGTTTCCGGCGCCGCGATCTTAGGTCCGGCCTCTTTTTGAAGTATTTCCACTTCAGCGTCCGAGCTGTTGCCAGTAAACTGACTGGATTTTGCCGCCGGGTTGTCGGCAGAGCGCCGCGATCGCTACTGGATTGCTGCCTGTCGCGAATCCATGCGCGGACGGTGACCACCTTGGTTGGGACGTCGCTGTCGTGTGCCTTGCTTGTTGTCTTGTCGGCGTCGTTGGGAGCCCGCGAATTGGTAGCCCAAAGTAGTAATCCCGTTTTACGTGCGGGTTATATTTATGCTGATGCCCCCTTCGAATACGCTCATGCTTCTACTATTTCAGAAACAAACGATGGGCTGCTTGCCTCCTGGTATGCCGGAGACGCTGATCAGGTGACCAGTATGGTCCTTTGGTTGTCGCGTTTTGACGGACGTAACTGGTCTGCACCCCGGCGGCTGGCCGCGGGACGCGACGTTCGCAATGAAGAACTCCCCGTCTGGAACCCCGTATTGTTTCAACCAACCCGGGGACCGTTGCTGCTTTTTTACCGCGTCGGTCCAAACCCTCGCGAATGGTGGACCGTCGTACGCGTGTCGGCTGATGATGGCATATCGTGGTCCGATCCGGTCCGGTTGCCAGCCGGCTATCTCGGACCCATCCGCACCAAACCAGTGCAGCTCTCGAACAAAGACATCGTGATGGGTTCGAGCACTGAGTACGACGGATGGGTGGCTCACATCGAACGATTTACTTTTCCTGAACAGTCTTCGCGTACTCCTGTGGATCAGTGGCTCAATCGGCTTCAGTTAGCGTCCGCCTGGACAAAGACAGAACCAATCCACAGCATTCGGGACTTTGCTGCGATTCAACCCGCGGTACTTCGTCACGATAACGAAATCCTTCAGGTGCTTTGCCGGACGCAACAAGGAGTGGTTTCCGAGTCATGGTCCAGCGATGGTGGCTCAACGTGGAGTCCGATGGTTTCGACTGGGCTACCCAATCCAAGTGCCGGGATTGACGCGCTGCGATTATTCGACGGAAGATTTCTGCTGGTCTCCAATCCGACGCGGACCGGGCGCAAGAAGCTGTCTGTTTCCGTGTCAGAGAATGGTATCGATTGGAGAGAGGTATTTGTGCTGGAGAATGGTGATGACGAGTACTCATATCCATCCGCTGTGCAAACCAGGGACGGCAACATCCACATCACGTATACAGTGAAGCCGAAGTGGATGAAGCATGTGGTGCTCGATCCAGAGCTGATAGAGGTTCCGCTTCTTACTGGCATCAGCGAAGAATCGGATTCGCTGTTAGTTGACCAATAGACGGATCGTTCTGGCGTCAACCTCTGAAGCAAGGATCGATCGATATCTAGCGAACAGTGGACGGCAACGTAATAATGAACTCGGCTCCCTGACCGGGTGCGCTGTCCACCTCCATCGTCCCGCCATGGCCTTTGGTGATAATCTCGTAGCTCAGCGAGAGGCCCAGTCCTGTGCCGCTGCCAGTTGGCTTTGTCGTAAAGAACGGCTCAAAGATTTTTTCTTTAACACCTTCAGGCATCCCCGTACCGTTGTCGGAGATTCGGATTTCAACGCTGTCAGCGAGACGACGTGTACCGACCGACACAGTCGGCTTATACTCACCATTCTCAGACAGTGAACGCTCGCGTACCACGTAAAACGCATTGCCAAGCAGGTTCAGCAGAACCCGGCCAATCTCTTGCGGAACGACAGACAACGAACCAGCATCGCCGTCAAAGCTCTTGTCGATGTCCACGTTGAAACTTTGCGTGCTAGCCCGCATGCCGTGAAAGGCCAGGCCGACGTATTCATCAACGAGTGAGTTGACATCAACAGACTCCAGTTCACCGGTGCCACCAGAAGCGTGCTGCATCATCGCCCGAACAATGCTGTCTGCTCGTTTACCGTGTTGGGCAATTTGCTCAGCATTGCTCGTGATGTCGTTTACCAGCTCCGAAACATCTTCACCATTCTTGATTGCTTCGGCAAGCTCTTGGGCCAGCTCACCATTCAATTCAGCAAAGTTGTTGACAAAGTTGAGCGGGTTCTTAATTTCGTGCGCAATGCCAGCCGTCATTTCGCCCAGGGACGCCATCTTCTCCGACTGTACCAGCCGTGCCTGGGCCGACTTGAGATTCTCGACAGTCGTGCCAAGTGTTCTGTAGGCATCAGCGTTGTCCAGCGCAATTGCAGCAAATGAGGCGATGCTTCGGAGGATACTAAGATGATATTCGCTGTAAGCGCTTTTGGTAAAGCTCTGAGCCGTAATCACTCCGATGGATTTGTCCTGATGAACGAGCGGAAGGTAGACGATTGAGTCTGGCGATTCCCCCTGTACGGGCGGCAGATCAACCGCCACATACTTGCTATACTCCTGCGTATAGTTTCCGATTACAACCTCTTCGCGATTCTTGATGCAATAGGCGGAGATCCGGTTAGAATCATCAAGGCCGTGTGAGAAAAACGGTAGCGTCTTTCCTTCCTCTTTACTTGCCGGGAAATCGATTCGTCGTTCCGGCTCGTTCAACACTCCAACACCAAACACGGAGGCATCCATAAGGTCATTCACGTTTTCGTAAACGGTATCGATGATTCCGTTGACCGAGAGGGTGGACGTGATCGCCCGCCCAATTTCGCTCATCTTCTCAGCGTCCTGGCGCCGCTTGGACTGGGAGTCTGCCGTCAGCTGCGCTTCCATAATATGTGAGCGTTCTGTTTCTTTGATCCGGATTCGCCGGCGCTGGAATCGATCCACACCAAAAACACCCAGTACAAAAAGGAGCAGGTAGCTTCCGTAGGCCCACCAGGTCCTCCACCATGGCGGGCGAATGATCACCCGAACTGATTTGCCTGTTTCGTTCCAGACACCATCTGCGTTGGCGGCTTTTACGCGGAAGGTATAGTCGCCGGCAGGGATGTTGGTATATGAAGCTGTGCGAAGGTGTCCGACGTTATTCCAGTCGTCATCCCATCCGTCCAATCTGTACGCGTATGTATTCTTCTCCGGATTTCCGAAGTGCAACCCGACGAAGTCACACGAGAAGACGTTTTGATCCGCCTTCAGCTCGATTTCACTAGTCTGACGTAACGGGCTCTTCAGCGGCGAATCCACTCCCGGAACAACAGATTTGTTGCGGACCTTGAAGTCGCTCAGCGCAACAGCCGGAGGCAGCGCATTGTGTCTCAGGTGCGCGGGATTAAATGCGGTAATACCGTTGACATGACCAAAGTACACGTTGCCGTCTGATCCTTTTCCGAAGGCGCCCTGCATGAATTCAAGTTCCTGGAGTCCGCTATCAAGTCCGTAGTTACGGGTCTCAAGTGTTTCCGGATCGAGGCGCCCAATCCCATTGTTCGTCGCATACCAAAGTTTCTCGTCGTCGTCAACAACGATCCCGTAAACGACATTATTCGGAAGTCCGTTTTGGTTAGAAATGTAGTCGGTGACTTTGCCGGTCGATGTGTCGAACCGGTCGATCCCTTTACCAGTTGCCAGCCAAAAAATACCGGGTTCGGTTTCCCTTTCGACGATGTTGCGGATATTGTCGGACGAAAGGGACGTCGTGTCACGAATGTCGTGGTGAAAGCGAGTAAACGTTTCGTCCGGATTCCGACGGAACAAGCCGAGATTGATCGTTGCAACCCAGAGCGTACCTTGCTGGTCATAGTGGAATCCAAAGTTTGCCGCGATACTACCGTTTCCCAGGCCCTCCTCACCTACAAGTTCGATGTGGGTCGTCTTTCCGGTTTGCGGGCTAAATCTATCCAGTCCGGAGCTATATCCAACCCAAAAGTCGCCACTGCCGTCGTCAACGGATATGAGACTATGAACCCATTGGAATCGAATGGATGTCGTATCGTCTCTAATGTGGCGCCATTGTTTGAACGAGTTTCGACGGGCATCATAACGCGAAATTGCACCCCCACTACCGATCCAAACGGTACCGTCCCCATCCTCAGCGATCGTCCACAGTCGACCACGTCCCGGGTGGCTTAGGTCCTCGTCGTCCGACTCCCAAACCTTCTGATCGCCTGTTTCGGGATCAATCCGGGTAAGGAAATTCCGACCCCCGACATTGTCCATGGCGAACCACAAAGGTCCGGTCTTCTGAACAAGCAGGCCCCACGGTGTTGCAGGATCTGTGATTCCAAAACCTTTAGGAACGGTGCTGATATTAAAGAAGTCAACCGATGCTGGGTTAAAGCGGCTCAGGCCAAAACTAGTGCCAACCCAAATGGTACCAGTTCTATCTGTTAGGACAGAATAGACGTAGTCGTTCGCGAGGCCATTGGGGTTTGCCGGATCGCTGCGGTACATCTGACTGGTCTTGGACAATTTGTTAAAGCGGCCTAGACCAAGTCCAGCCGTGGCAACCCAGAGGATCGCAGAATCGTTTGGATCCTGAGCTACGTCAAAGGTCCTGTACTCCTGCCCGGTACTCGGCTTCCCGATAATGAATCGTTCCGACTCGCCCGTAGATTTGTCAAAGCGAACGATTCCCTTGCCTGTCGCGAGCCACAAAATTCCGGGATCTTCGGCAAATTCGCGAATGCGATTAATTTTACTTGGCGCTCCTTCAACGCGTTGTTCCAGCAGAGTGCCGTTAAGGTCGGTCAGGTAATTCTGGATCTCTCCGGAAAGCAGGTCAATCCGCGACAACCCGCCATCGGTTGCGGCCCAAATTGCCTCATCTCCATCCCGGAAGATCAGGCCAATGCTATTGGAGGGAATGGATGTTGAGTCGTCCTCGATGTGTTTCAGATGCGTGAACGTTCCGGTAGTTCGGTCAAGCTTACTAATGCCCCGACCGCGGGTGCCTGCCCAGATATTGCCTTCCGGATCTTCGACGGAACTGAACACATAATCTTGAGCGATCGAAGTTGAATCATTTGGGTCATGCCGATACGGAATGACTTTACCGGTTCCAGGGTCCATTCGACTCATGCCACCTGATTCGTGGCCAATCCACAGATAGCCGTCGCTGCTCTCGGCAACGCTCCACGCCCAGCCGGCTGACAATGAGGTGGAGTCGAAGGCGATCGGCTCGTACACTTTGGTTTCATAGCCGTCGAAGCGATTCAGACCGTCCTGCGTGCTGAGCCAAATGAAGCCCTGGCTATCCTGAAATACGTCGTGTACTGACCCCTGTGATAATCCGGAGCCGACGGTCATATTTTCGAAGCGGAGGGATTGGCGTGTATCGTTTTGAGCTTCCGGAAGATTGACGAGGTCACCTGCCTGTGCAAGCGCAGAGGTGGAGGAGTAGTGCGTGACCCCGATGAGAAAGAACGCTAGCAGCGCCAGTCGAAAACTCACGTCGTATGATTCACTGCTTGTATTTGGAACGCGACGACGAAGCGCTTGATCTGTCGGCCGCCTTTCGCCGTGCCGATGATTGGACCTGGAGATAGATCTATGGTGCAAAATCGTAGCCCGTTGAAGGAAGGGGATAGTTCGCAAATGACCAGTCGCCGCTGGCACTACGCAGTCGAAAACTCGCGAATCTTGTCTTTGAGTGCTTCAAAATCAATCGGCTTCGTTAGGTAGCCATCACACTCACATTGTTTGGCCTTCTCGCGATAGCTATCACTGCCGTAGGCCGTCATCATACACACTGGAACAGGAGGTGGCGTACTTTTTATCTGGCACAGCAGATCAAGTCCCGTCATTCCGGGCATGTTAATGTCGCTGAGTACCAGCACCACGTCTGTTTGCTTATGGGCGTCCAGGACTGTGATCGCCTCTTCACCTGAGAATGCGAACAACAGTTCGATTTCTCCACGGCGGATTTCTTTTCTGAATCGCTGACGAAAAAGCGGTTCGACTGCACGCTCATCGTCTACGATAAGTACCTTCTTACTCATCAAGGTTTCCACGGAATTACGAATGGGTGATTGCGATTGGGTAATATTGCGTAACTCTACAAATCATCAGAACGGATATTCCCTATGGGTGATTGGGTCCTATCCGCCGCTGAAAACCCTTAAGGATTTGATAGAGCTGTTTTTAGCCGCCAATCCCTCTGGTTTGCCCGGCAATGGGCATTATGGCGTGCGTACATGTTACATTCATTGAGACGTTCGCGCAAGTATCCGCTGGCGCCTAACCCGGCGCCGGTCCGATTTATCCGCAATTATCGTTCCCAGGGGCTACTTTTAGCACGCGCCGTGGCAAAAAGCGTCCGTTTGAATGTCCTCTCGCACAACGCGTAAACACTACACGAAAGCACTAAACAATGTCAGACAAGATTTTGGTCGTCGATGACGAGCCCGCTCTTGAATTACTGGTGCGCCAGAAATTCCGAAAGCAGATCCGAAGCAACGAGCTGACGTTTCATTTTGCCGCTGATGGCATTGAGGCTCTTGAATGCCTTGATGACCACCCGGAAATCGGCATCGTGCTTACGGATGTGAACATGCCTCGGATGGACGGC
>CBDTVC010000030.1:0-11397 GCA_965363925.1 uncultured bacterium
CATCGCGGCACACTCAGCCCCCAATCCGCCGCACCGTCACTTAAGCTGCTCTGCCGTTTCAGTGAGCAACGATGCAAGATCACGAATCGCAGAAGCCGTGTGGTCAACGCCAGCGCTCGCAAGATCCCAGTCGCGCTCTTCGATGGCTTCGCGTATGGCAGGTAGCGTCTTTACCCCGTACCCAGTGTAGAATCCTGGTGCGTAGATGTGGTGCTTAAACCATTTGCGACCCGGTAGCCCAGCATCCCGAGTGAGCGTTTCGTCACTTCGTCGAATTGCATCGTTGATCATCACTAGTTGACGCTTCATGGCGCCACTGCTCATTTCGTTGCCACTCTGTAATGCCGAAATCGTTTTGGCAACTGCAGTATCGAACAGGGTTGAGGCTGCCTCCAGCTCGTCAATCGCATTGAGCAGCGCCGAAAAATCCATGTGAGGTACCGCTGACTTGGCGATTGGCGGCACGTACTTACGTGTTGGGTCCGCGGCCAGCTCAAATGCGTTGTCGCGCACAAGTCCGTTGAGTCGGTCTGTTTCCGTGCGCATTTTTGTGGGTAGCTCGGTGACCTCGTCCGCATACTGTTTAACGTTATCGACCAATCCTGCAAAAACAAACGGAAGCACGTCCGCTTCTGCGAGGCGCAACGTCATCCGTCCCGCCGTTTTTGCAAGCGCAATCCCATAGTCAAACCCCGGATCGCCAAATTGCGTGTAGTGCTCGAAACTGTCGTAAGCCGAATGGTACGAACCGCCGCTGCTTTCACCGCCGTAGCCAATATTGAGCGAACTCACTCCAAGGTGTTGCAAGAAGGGTGTATAATCCGAGCCCGATCCGAGAGGGGAGAGACGCAAGTTTTTCCGCTTCCCAGCCTTGTCATCCCCGCGGACACGTATTCGTGCTCTCGATCGATCGCTGACTGAAACACCAGTCTGAGGATCGATCACGGCGTCTGCCACTTCTTGCACAAATTGTTCAAGGGCATGTGATCCACCGACACCCAGGAAGCCACGACCGTTGCTATCGGAGTTCAGGTACACGGCAAGTTTCTTTCGCAACTCATCAGCATGGTACTCGGCCCATTCAGTTGAACCCAATAATCCTGGTTCTTCAGCATCCCAACTTCCATAAACGATGGTGCGCCGTGGCCGCCAGCCAGACTTCACCAATTCCCCGATGGCGCGCGCCTCTTCCATCATCGCAACCGTGCCGCTCGTCGGGTCTGCCGCGCCAAAAACCCAGGCATCTCGATGATTACCACGCATGATCCATTCATCCGGGAAATCTGATCCCGCTAGACGAGCGATCACATTGTACGCCGGTACGATGTCCCAGCTAAAGCGAAGCTTGAGGTGGACCTTTGAGGGGCCGGGGCCAATATGGTACGTAAGCGGAAGGCCGCCCCGGAAGTCATCCGGTGCAACCAGGCCACCCAGCGAAGCCAATAATGGTTGAGCGTCGTGATACGATATCGGAAGTACCGGGATCTTCATGAGCGTTGGCGATTCTTCGCGCGACAGGCGAGGCGTATCCTCTTTTGCTCCCACACCTGGGGTCAGCGGATCGCCGGGATACAGCGGCATGTCTGCAACTGACCCTCGCTGTGCGCCGTGGGCATTCCGGAAGGGACCATCCGGATAGACGTCTCCACGCACAAAGCCGTCGTCTTCTGGATCCGAATAGATCAGGCAACCCACGGCTCCATGCTCGTACGCGACCTTCGCCTTGATGCCCCGCCAGCTGCGACCGTATCGTGCAATGACAATCTTACCCTTTACGTCGATGCCCATCCGATCCAGCTCTTCGTAGTCAGTCGGAATGCCGTAATTCACATATACGAGCTCGGCGGTGACGTCACCATCTGCAGAATACGCGTTGTACGGTGGCAGCATTTCTTCCCGCACTGCGGATGATTGGTCACCCGGGACAATCGGTTCGTCAAGTTCGGCTGTGTAGCTGGATTGCCCGTTCATCAAAACAAGTGATCGTTCAATCGGCGTCGGAAAGAGAACGTGAAATACTTCAATCTCTGTTTCGAATCCCCACGAGCGAAACTGATCCGCGAGAAACTCTGCGTTGGCTTTGCCATGACTCGAGCCAACGTGTTGTGGTTTGCTGGTCAATCGTTTCATCCAGCGCTCCAGATTCTCGGCCTTTAATTGCTGGTCAAATTTCTTTTCCAGTTCTAGTTGAGCATCCACTCGGTCAGCGCGGAAGCCAGTAAGCGTGTTGGCTGGCTTCGGAATGAACCCACCGAGAATCAGCAAGAACAGAAATGCGGCGACTGCCCTGAACGAACGTCCTGTCGAGGCCATGTTTGCGCGATATTGCCTGCAAGGAGTGGAGCTTCGTGTAATGGCCGATTGCTTGTTGAAACGAACTGGTGTACTACTGAGATGCTGAGGCATTGGATCGGTAGACGGGCTTGGAATGCGGATTGTGGCGCGGATGTATTATGCCGATAGGTCGGTACATGCTCAAGGTCGGAATTGGGTCAACGCTTAGCAAGGTTTGTCGCATCGCCGCCTACCGTCCCGTCCAAAAACAGCACGTGACAACGAAGGCAGGACCAACTCGGACGCAGATTGAACAGTCAGCGGTGTCTCCGTACATTGTCCCTTCAGCCCGGATTTTCGAGCCGCCTCAGCTACTGATCTCAGATGTGGAACGGCTGTGCAAAGTCACCCGGAAACTACTGTCACCCGGAAACTACTGTCGTCCGGAAACTGCTGTTGTCTGAAATCTACTGTCATCGGGAATCTACCGTCATCCAGAATCTAGCGCGAAAAATGAAAGCCCAATTCGAAAATATCCGTCGCTCGCTGTTATCCACGGGTTCAATGCTTGTCCTCATTGTCGCCGGCTTCTCGGCTAACGCCCCAGTGGTGAACGCACAATCCGGCACAAACGAAGTTGAACTGTTGGATGGTTTGGAGTTTCGTGAGATCGGCCCGTTTCGCGGCGGACGGTCATCAGCAGTTGCCGGCGTCCCAGGCAAACCGCTCACCTATTACTTTGGTGGTGCGGGAGGCGGCGTTTGGAAAACGACCGACGGTGGGCAAAAGTGGGCAAATATTTCGGATGGTTTTTTCGGCGGCTCTATCGGTGCAGTGGAAGTAAG
The DNA here is from genome assembly GCA_965363925.1 of uncultured bacterium. Classification (GTDB taxonomy): domain Bacteria; phylum Bacteroidota; class Rhodothermia; order Rhodothermales; family JABDKH01; genus JAGQWL01. The sequence goes on from CBDTVC010000030.1 coordinate 3,120, forward strand.
TGAGTGGGACAATAACGTTATCTACGTGGGAGGCGGTGAAGTCTCGGTGCGTGGCAATGTCTCTCATGGATACGGAATGTTTCGTTCGACGGATGCCGGCAAAACATGGAAAGAAATCGGACTAAAAGACTCGCGTCACATTCCTCGTATACAGATCCATCCGCGAAACCCGGATCTGGTTTATGCGGCGGTACTCGGACACTTGGCAGGGCCCAACGAGGAACGCGGAGTTTATCGGAGCAAGGATGGCGGCGAAACCTGGGAGCGGATTTTGTTTGCCAACAACGCAGCGGGTGCCGTTGACATTGAGATCGACCCTAACAATCCACGCATTCTCTATGCTTCAACGTGGCGCGTAAAGCGATCTCCGTTTGCTCTGGAGAGTGGCGGTGAAGGTTCCGGTTTGTGGAAGTCGACCGATGGCGGCGACACGTGGGAAAACATCTCAGAAAACGATGGCCTCCCGAAAGGAACGCTCGGTATCATTGGTGTAACTGTTTCTCCCGTTAATTCGGATCGGGTCTGGGCGATGGTCGAAGCCGACGAAGGTGGACTCTTTCGATCGGAGAATGGTGGCGATACCTGGAAACGAATCAATGAGGATCGAAATCTCCGTCAGCGAGCCTGGTATTACACAAGAGTATACGCGGACCCGCAAGACGAAGACGGTGTCATCGTCCTGAATGTTGGGTTCTGGAAATCCAAAGACGGTGGTAAATCGTTTGAAAAGATCTCAACGCCGCACGGCGACCATCATGACCTGTGGATTGCGCCCGAAGACCACGACAGAATGGTCGTGGCAGATGATGGCGGTGGCCAAGTAACGTTCGACGGCGGGGAGAACTGGTCTACGTATCATAACCAACCAACTGCACAGTTTTATCGCGTCATAACAGACAACCATTTTCCGTATCGGATTTACGGTGCACAGCAGGACAATTCGACCGTTCGAATGGCACACCGCACCTCCGGTCGAGAAATCGGTGAGCGAGATTGGGAGCCGACGGCAGGTGGCGAAAGTGGTCACATCGCACCGCATCCGTCAAATCCCGATATCGTTTATGGCGGATCGTACGGTGGCTATCTGACGCGGGTCGATCATCGGAACAACACGTCGCGGTCGGTTGATGTTTGGCCAGACAACCCCATGGGACACGGTGCCCTTGACTTGAAGTATCGGTTCCAGTGGAACTTCCCAATCTTCTTTTCGCCGCACGATTCGGATGTGCTGTACACGGCTGCGCAGACGTTGTTCAAGACCACAAACGAAGGGCAATCGTGGACAGCTATCAGTCCTGACCTTACACGAAACGATCCTTCAACCCTCGGCCCATCCGGTGGACCCATAACGAAGGACAATACGAGTATCGAGTACTATGGGACCATCTTTGCTGCAATCGAGAGCCCGCACGAACCGGGCGTCCTTTGGGCAGGTTCAGATGATGGATTGATTCACGTTACACGGGACGGAGGGGCAAACTGGACCAACGTTTCACCACCGGAGCGAATAATGCCGGAGTGGATGATGATCAATTCGATTGAGGCAGATCCGTTCGAGCCGGGCGGACTCTACGTTGCGGGGACTCGATACAAACTCGATGACTTTAAACCCTATTTGTATCGGACGAAGGACTACGGTAAGACTTGGAAGCTAATCACAAACGGAATTTCTTCTGACCATTTTACGCGAGTGGTGCGAGCGGATCCGACTCGTCGTGGGATCTTGTATGCGGGCACGGAAACAGGGTTGTACGTTTCATTCAACGATGGTGATGATTGGCAGTCATTCCAACTCAACTTGCCAATTGTGCCGGTCACCGATCTTGCTGTAAAAGAAAACGATCTCATTGTTGCAACGCAGGGCAGGTCGTTCTGGGTATTGGACGACTTGACCACAGTGCATCAAACCAACAATGAACTTGCGAGCAATGACACGTGGCTTTATCAGCCGCGTCCGAGCTATCTGATGGGTGGAAGCCAGGGAAGTCGGTCCAAGACAGCCGGCCAGAATGCACCCGGCGGTGTTCCGTTGCGTTTTCGATTGACCGACACTACCGACAGTACCAAGGTGACAATCAGAATTCTGGAAAGTGACGGCGATATTGTCGGGACCTTTGGCGAAGGAACGGATTCCAGCATTGAAGTTGAGGATGGACTGAATCAGTGGGTCTGGAATCTCCGATACGAAGCGGCGGAGTCGTTTGACGGAATCATTCTTTGGGGAGGAGGAATGCAGGGGCCGCGTGCGGTGCCGGGTGAGTATCAAGCCCGACTTATTGTTGGCGAAGACTCCATGGCCGTCCCGTTTACGTTACTGGCGGACCCGAGATCAGATGCTACCGCTGCAGACTTGCAGGAGCAATTTGATTTCCTTTCGAGTATCCGAGACAAGTTGACGGAGACTCATAAGGCGATCAAACAGATTCGCAAAGCCCGCACTGACATCAAGTCAGTTACGTCGCGTACAGAGGATCAGGAAATCAAAGACGCCGCCAAAGAGCTAACAAAGAATCTGACGGATGTTGAGGAGACGCTGTATCAAACGAAGAGCAAAAGTAGTCAAGATCCGTTGAACTTCCCGATTCGTCTTAACAATCGATTGAGCGGCATTGTTGGTGGCGCTTCGTCAGGATCACGTCCAACCGATCAGGCGGTTGCCGTAAAGGAAGAGATTATCTCGCTGATTAACGAGCAGCTTGATCTGTTGAAAGAGTTGATGGAGAATGATCTGTCAACGTTTAACGACATGGTCCGCGAGAAAGATGTCCCGGCGGTGATATCGACGGACAAGGTGAAGGTTGAGGGGTAACTATGAGACGAGTTACGTTCTTCTTACTGCTGATGGCTTCTGTTGCGCCGTTGGCTAACGCGCAACAGGTTCAGCCGGAGTCGTTGCGAGGCGATGACAAAGGGATGGTGGTTGACCGTGGAGTGGTGCTGCACCTTCCTCGTTCTGTCGCTGGGCCGAAAGTGACTCCGGTTCGCAATCACCAAGAATTGCTTGCTCCTTCTGAGGCGGATGCCAGGCAGATCGAAAACGCTCCGCAGCTTGATGGAGTCGTGCTTGGTGATCGCGCGTGGGATGACGTACCTGTCATCACTAATTTTTGGCAGACAACACCGAACGAAGGCGAGGAGGCTACGGAGCGGACCGAGGTGCGGATCTCATTTGATGGAGAGAACATTTATGTTGGCGTGGTCTGTTATGACCGCAATCCAAACGCAATCATCGTATCGGATAGTCGTCGCGACGCGTCGCTTGACGATGCGGATAGTTTCCGGTTCATCTTTGACACGTACAAAGACGGGCAGAACGGATTTGTATTTGGTACGAATCCCGCTGGTATCCAGTACGATGCGCAGGTAACGCGAGAGGGTCAGGTCGGGTTCGGAAACAACCGCCAGTCGGCCGGGTCGGGCGGTGGGTTCAATATCAATTGGGATGCTGTTTGGACAGTCCATTCGCAAACAAATGCGGATGGCTGGAGTGCAGAATTTGCGATTCCTTTCAAAACGCTTCGTTACCCCAAGGGAAGCGAACAGGTCTGGGGGGTAAACTTCCAGCGAAACATCGGCAGGAAGAAGGAAGCGGCGTTTTGGACTCGGCTTCAGCGGCAATATAATTTGAACAGGGTCTCGATGGCTGGGACGCTGAACGGGATCCGGGTTCCCAGTCTACGCAACCTGACCGTCATGCCGTATGCCTTGACGCTGGCAACTCGTAATTTCGTAGACCCTGGATATGCCACGAGTACCGACCTCGACGCGGGGCTGGATATGAAGTACGGCATTTCACCGAGTATAACGTTGGACGGCACAATCAACACAGACTTCGCGCAGGTTGAGGTTGATGAGCAGCAGATTAATCTGGATCGGTTTCAACTGTTCTTTCCGGAGAAGCGACCATTCTTTCTGGAAAATGCAGGCTTGTTCGCAGTTGCAGAAGACGGTGAAGTTGAGCTCTTCTTTAGTAGACGAATCGGTATCTCTGCTGCTAGTGGGGAAGTACCAATTCTGGGTGGGGCGCGACTGTCTGGCACGGCGGCTGGAACGCAGGTCGGTCTGCTGTCGATGCAGACGGGCCGTGTAAGCAGCGACTCAGTCGCGCAGAATAACTTCAGCGTGGCAAGGGTTCAACGCGAGCTGCCAAACCGGTCTGCCGTTGGACTTCTTGTGACCAATCGTAATGGGTTTGGTCGCTTTGCGGCGGACGATGACTACAACCGGCTCTTTGCTCTTGACGGCCGACTTGGTCTTGGCGAATACGGCCAGCTTTCCGGTTTTGCGGCTCGAAGTTTTACTCCGTCTGTCACCTCGGATCAATACGCCGCCTATGCTAACGCTCTGTACAATTCGCAGGCGTGGCGATTGTCAGCGGGCTATACGCAGTTGGGAGCGGGATTTAATCCCGAGGTTGGATTCCTTTCGCGTCAGGCATACCGCAAGTTTACGGTGTCAGCCCTCAATCGTTTTCGTGTGCCAAATCAGTTTCTCGGCTTTCATGAACTGCGTCCACACGCAACCTATCGGGCCTACTGGGGTGTATCTGACGGCTACCAGGAAACTGGCTACCTGCATATCGATAGTCATTGGGAGTTTCGGTCTGGCGAGGAAATCCACACGGGCGCTAACTTCACCAAACAGGGTGTCCGCGAGTCGTTTGAAATCAGCGAAGACATATTTGTACCAGCCGGAACGTACGATCATCGAGAGGCGCAATTAGTTGCGTTTACGTCGGGGACCCGAGCATGGGATATTAGCTGGCGCGGCACTTTTGGCGGATTCTTTGGGGGTGATCGGATCTTTAATTCAGTTGGTCTTGGTCTTCGGCTCGCGGAGGCTCTAGTCGCTGACTTCTCATTTCGTCGGAACGACATTTCGTTGCCGGACGGGGATTTTTCGACCAACCTGTTTCGGGCGCGCGTCTCGTATTCCTTCTCGCCCCAAACGTACGTTCAGGCGTTGGTGCAATACAATGATCTTTCGGAGCGCGTTTCTGCTAACCTCCGATTTGGTTGGTTAAGGGAGGCGAACACTGGGCTTTTCATTGTGATCAATCAGATTTCGCGATCAGATGCCTTACTCGCCGGCGATGTGGAGGCCCGTGGGGTTACGCTGAAGTACACTCACTTCTTTGACGTCCTTCGTTAGGGGTTAGGGAACCGCGCGACTGAGCGTGTGTACTGGGTACACATCCAGTAGGCCGGCAGGCTTGAAACGTCCTAGTTGCTCCGTTTTTGGACTTGTCGGACTGGAAAACACCAATTCGAAAAGAAAAGACCATTGAAACAGGAAGGTTGGGATAGACTCGGGATTAGTGTTTCCGGCGTCTGTCTGGTGCATTGCCTATTGCTGCCGATCTTGATTTCGGCGCTGCCGATGTGGAGCTCCGCGCAACAGGTTCACGGATGGATGCATCCGGTATTTGCAATACTGCTCGTGCCTACCACGATTTGGGCGCTAGTGATGGGTTATAGACGTCACCGGAGCACCCGCGTCGTGACGTTGATGACGATAGGACTACTGCTGGTATTAATCGCTGCCTTTCCAGCCTTGCACTACCCTGGCGTGGTGTTCGAGACTGTGATGACGATGTCCGGCAGTCTGTTCTTGATAAGTGGACACTTCCTGAATTGGCGCCTTGGAAGGCAGTGCAAAGTCGAAATGAGCCAGCGGGTTGCGGGCGAGCGAGATGGCGTCGAAAGTATTGGCTTTGAGAATAGCGACGTTGAGAATAGCAGCTTTGGGAATAGCGGCTTTGAAAATCGTGACTTGGAAAATATTCCAGAGCTCAACCCGGCTCAATCGCTTCGGGTCGTAGCAGTTGATGCAGTTTCGTCGCACGCAAAAGTTGTTACTGTTGCCATTGACTCATCGGACGTGACAAATGCAGCGACTTAATTTTACGCTCGATAAGAGCACCGTCGAACTGCTTGAAAAGCTTTCGGGTGCTTATGGTGGCAACAAGTCGCAGACGGTTCGCGCTGCCCTTGAGTTTCTGGCTCATCATCAGGGATCTTCCGGTTGGGTAATCAAGGGATATACGGCAACGCGGATCGAGGAGAAATCATCCTGCCACACATGCGGCGAAAGTCATCCTGAAGGAGAGGTTTTGTATACGCCTGTGTTTGAATTGGGAGAGGGAGCGAGCGCACTGAAGACCCTGCCGGCCGAAGTGTGGCTTGATTGCAACGACTGTGTTCGCGAACACGGTAACTCGTAAATCGCACGGGGCTCCACAATATCGTATGCGGTTTTGATGGGCACCACGTCCACCGCAGCGACGCGGGTCGGTTGCGCGTGGACATTGCGTGACGGATTGGCCAGAGCGCTACTGTTTACGCTCTTTGTATTTGCGATTCTTCCGGGTATTGTCTCCAACGCATCAGCGCAGACGTTCTACGTGCGGGGTGTCGTTCACTTGGATCGGGAATCAGGTGCGCCGGCCTCGGCGGCAACGGTACTGATACCCGGCACGCTATTCGGCGGAATTACCAACGACGCTGGTGGATTCGAACTCGGGCCGCTACCCGGCGGGGAATACACTGTTGTTGTTCGATATACCGGGTACAAAGATTTATCGACAGCCATTCAACTCGAGACTTCAGATCTCGATCTCAATCTAGTTGTTCGGCGCGCTGACGTTGATCTTAATTCTTCGATTGACGCCGAGTCTGCGAAAGACATCTTTGAATTGAGTGCCTTCAATGAACCGGGAACGCTTGCAGCACTCGTCCGACAACATCGCCCTGAGCAAATCAGCCAGGCTGGCTGGTCAAGTGGTATCGTCCAGCCCGGCGCGGTACGCGGACCGCTGGCTATCGGTCGCATTCAATTTGACGCACGACAGCTCCCGTCACTGATTTTGTTTCCGGTCTCGCGTAGGATCGCAGGTACCGCGGTTCTACCTCGAATGTATTCTGAAAAGGATGCCAAACTGCCAGTTGTAATCGCGATCGAACCGGATGAGCACGTCCTGGTTCGTACAGGCCAATTGAGGCCGACGGTCGTTCTGGATGTAGGCGCGCATTCGAATGGCCGATTGGTTCAAGCGGGCCTGCAGGTTCATGGTGTTCAGGGAAGAATGCAGTACCAAATTGCAGGTTCGGCTACGCGGGCCGGGGATTATGAAACGGGCTCCGGCGAGGCGCAGGAATCGTCGCTCAAACGTGTTGCGGCCGATGCATCGATTGCACTCCGGTTGACGCCCTTTTCAGATTTGCTGGCGCGATACAATGGCTCGAGTGACGGAGAGACCGCTTTGCCATCAAATCTTTTTCGTCAAGAGCGAGCCAGTGACCACACCGCCGAGGTTCGGTACCGGCTGTCGAAACCCGAATCCGCAGTCAATCAAGTAACAGCGGGCGTTTCCGCTATCCGGGCATACGAGCGTGTGTCCAGGCCGACGACGGGAACAGGGTTTACCTTTTCTACTATTCAAACGACAGCTCTAGGCATCGACGCTTCAGCCAGTCATCAGATCGGTGCCAGCGGCTCAGGTGTATTTCGAGCACGATTCAAATCAATGTCGCAGCGTCCGGATAACCCACCAGGAAGCACTCTCTTCAAGCCGTGGGATACGACTGAGTTCGGAATTTACTACGGGGCAAGCAAACGGCTGCAATTATCAACAATAAACGTAAACGGTAGTATCCGTGAACATCGCGTCATGTCTGATTTGGAAACGCGCTTGTTTCATCTTGTTTCCGGCCGGATCACCCTCGAACAGTCCGTCAGGTCCTCATTAATCGTGCGTGTGAGCATTTCCTCGGACACCGAGCCGCCAAGGCCATTGTTTGCTTTTAATAGCGCGACGCCCGCCGTGCAATTTGGGCAAACCTTCGGTTCAGTCGCAGGACAACTGTCGTTAAAAGCGCCGCGCTACAACAGCTTGGCGATTCGCGTTTCGACTCGTCGCTCGTCAAGAAGTGCGTCGCTATCCGCGTCGCTTATTGACCTTCAGCGTTATTACACGCTGGATAGGCCGTCTCTGTCTTCTAGAGTTATTGAGTCCTCCGGAACAGCCGTATCCCTTAGTGCCGCGGTGGTCCTTTCCAAGCCACCGTTTGCTGCTACCCGCCTCAGTGCAAACTGGACTTACGGAGTTGATCGCCGAACGAAGTCCAGAATTGTTGGCACCCATTCACCAACGGCAAGATGGTCTGCACGTCTGCAGGCCCCCGGCGGATCCGTCTTTTTCGAACCGGTGGTCAATGGCATCGTGGGCTTGCCGGCGGCCGATTCGCTGTGGGAAGTTGATTCTAAATCAGCCGTCTGG
>CBDTVC010000031.1:0-11301 GCA_965363925.1 uncultured bacterium
GGCGCACGACCGCAATCAGGCCAAGCACAAGAACAATCCCGCCGATGTAGTGCGGGCCAGCTGTGAACGTTTTGGGGCCCCAATAACGACTGCCGCCACCAAAAGCATCAGAAATCAAAAGTGTAAGCAGCTCGGCTCGGCCCTGGCTCCAAGCCATGGCATTTTCCCACCCCAGTCCTGAACCCTGTGCCGCATCCAAAGAAGCCCCACGAATTGACAACGCCTTGTATTCGGCATTCGCCAAATACGGTTGAGCAACCATCAACAACGCTAGCCCCGCCCCAATTGCAAGGAAGACGGTTGACCGTACAAACGAGCTCAGTGTCCCTGTCCTACCAGCGTGTATCCCTGCCCCGACCCAAAGGACTAACACGCCGACAACATAGAAGTACGTAATCTGCACGTGGCCCGCTCGCAGGTTGATGGCAGCGGCTGCAGCAAATAACAACGACGCCAGCAATCCTGGATTGCGTATCGCGTACAAGAATGCAACCACCATCCACGGCGCGTAACAAAGAGCGATAAACTTGGAGTTGTGCCCGGCGAGGATAAGAATCGGCAAGTACGTTGTGAGACCGTAACCGATCGACGCCAGAAGACCGGCGATCCAATCCTTCGTAACGAAAAGGGCGAGGACGTACATACCAATCAGCACAAACAGGAAATGCGACGTCGGCCAGATTACCTTACGCAGCCAATTGGCAATTGAATCAGCCTGAATCGAACGGGGTGCATACGAAACCATGAACGCCGGCATCCCCGAGAACATGTTTGTCGCCCAAAGGGCACGATCACCAGTCGCGTTCTGATATTCAAGGATTGACTGAGCAGATGCTCTCCACCCCACAGTATCAGTCGGGGCGAATGTCTTCCCATTAAAATGGAAACTCGCAAAAAACGTCACCGAAACGAGCAGCAGCAACGCCACTGCGACGAGATTCCTGGTCGTGCTCGAAAGTTGATCGACGGCAAGTGGCGGCGTCTCAACAGCTTTGGTCCGTTTGGCTTCCTTCGATTTGCTTCGCTTTTTTGACATGAATGATCAGGATTGGGAGATCACTTTCGGAACACGGAAGAAGTCAGCGTCCGCATCCGGCGCGTTTGAGAGCGCGGTATCCTTGGAAAGGCGCACGATGGGGACGTCGGCACGAAACACATTTTCGCCAGACGATGCATGCTGCATCGGAGGTATCCCTTCAGTGTCTAGCTCGTTAAGCGTATCGATGTAATCAAGAATTACGGACAATTCGCCAGCCATCTCGGAGGCATCCTCGTCAGAGAAGTGTAGTCGCGCAAGTCTCGCCACCTCGCGCACCTGATCTTTGGTAATTCGCATCTATTTGTCTGCTTGGAGTGCCGGTGACGGGCAAGATACGGAATTGTAAATCGCAGGATCACGCGGCGCGAGGATTAGAGCCCAGGGTTTGACGCGACAATCATCAACCGTTTCCAGGTGCTCCAACACGAAGATTCTCAGCGATGCGCGCCTTGACGATCTGAATCACTTCATCGATGGCAAGCTTAGAACCGTCGCGGAAGGTGACGGGCTCATCTATTCTAACACGAACGACACCACTTTGTACCGTCTTCTGACGTTCGTCCAATAATTCGTGTGCATTGAATAATGTCACGGGGACAACTGGAACGTTGGCTCTGGCTGCAAGGACAAACGCGCGCTTCTTGAAGGGATTCAAATTAATGCTCCAGGTCCTTTCGCCTTCCGGAAACACGAGTACCGAATTGCCGGACCGGATTCTTTCGGCCGCCACTTGCAAACTTCGAATCGTTTCGCGCGGCTGTGTACCATCGACAAATACCGATGGTGAGGCACCAATCACGCTACCGACAAGCGGCTGTCGGGACAACGCGCTCTTTGCCACAAATCCGAACTCGATCGGTATGGCGCCCAGGACGGCGGTGATGTCCAGTGCGCTTTGATGATTGGCGACTAATACACACGGTTCGCCGAGAGGTAGATTCTCTGCTCCCGTTACGGAGACACGGATTCCAGCCATCCACATTGAAATCCGCGCCCACCCTCGAGCCCAATACCTGAAGATGCCCGGACCCGGTCGCAACTTGTTGGAAACCAGGAAACCAACCCCAAAAATGAGAAGCGCCAGTGCGGTTGTGAAGAACGCTAGAACGTATCGTATCCGACCCATTTCAGATTCTGATTTCTCGATGGAAATACCGGACGGCGCTGCCAGAGCACTGTCGTTCCCGGTTGACGAATTTGGGTGCGGAAACCGTGGGTAACGATCTTTGCCTGTTCCAGCAGCTTCCCGGACCGTAATGTACTATATATCCTGATCGTTCCTCATCTGGCGCTTCGTTCGTAGTTTGAACGACTACTCCTCGTTTCAGCTAAACAGCGAACCCGCGTTACCACAGGCGGTCCTTTCTTCTCGACTTCACCGAACACCGATGATCCACAAGTGTATTTGCTGGCCGCAAACGAATAAGCTGTTCGCAATCATTGTCGCGAGTACGATGCTCTCGGTAAGTGTGAGTGCCCAACCGTGGACGGGTGGAATTCGTATGGGTGGCTCCGTCGCGACGTTTACCGGTGAAGCGAATACGTCATTCGATGGATATACGGCAGCGCTTGGCGGCGGTGCCTCCGTCTCGTACTGGTTCTCAGAGGTTGTGAGTGTTCGTACCGAGATACTGTACACACAGCGTGGCGCTACTTCAAGCAACGCAATAATCGACGGGTTGCCAACAGGGTTTGATGCGGAAATCGCAATCACCTACGTCGACATTCCGCTTCTCGTTTCTGCACGCCTACCCTTATCGACCCCTCTTGTACCGAGTCTCTTTGCGGGTGGAGCGTACGGCTCAAATGTCGAGACCCTGATCTCTCTTACCGATGCAGATGGAATCGTAGTAAGCAACCCCGACGACAGCATTGCGAGCAACGATTTGTTCGCCGTGGCTGGAGTTGCCCTGGACATGGAGGTCGCGGGACAGCGAGTGATCTTTGACGCACGAGTTTCTAGAGGGCTCAAGAATATTCGGCCGGAAGTCCCTGATTCCCCCCTCCGCAACACGTCGTATTTGTTTACGATCGGTCTCGAGTTTTAAGCCTGCAGACTTTAGCTCATTTACAATTGTAACTGGCCTGAAACGAGAAAAGGGGATGACCGTACGGCCACCCCCTTTCTCCAACTAATGTTCGCTACCTAGAGCTTCACTGCTAGTTTGAGCCGGTGTATCCGCGAGGTTTAGATCGCTTGGCACCCAACTCGCCGTTGAGGCGTCGCACTGTTGTTTCGATCGTCTCACGCTGTTTCTGCAGCAAGTCGGTCTCGAAAGGTTTTGATGCCCTTTCCGCCAACGACTCCAGAACGTTTGCATGGAGAACGATAACCAATTCCTTCTGAGCGATGTTGCGCTGCGTTCGTCCAAATATGTAGCGTAATCCAAAGAACCATCCTGGAAGATCTTTGAGCACCGGGATGCCCTTTCGCGTAATCGTCTCGTCGGTAGTGTATAGTCCGCCAATGATCGTCTGCTCGCCATCCAACAGCAAGACCTGGGTATTGGCGGTGCTTCGGTCAATTGTCGGTCCACTAGCTGAAGGCGTACTACCCGATTTCTCAATCGTTACGTCCATGTGAATGAACTCAACTTCCTGTTCACCACCCTGCCCGTCGTCAACCATCTGGCGGATTAGCGTCGGGGTTACATCGACAATAATACCAGTTGAAAAGAACTGAGTAATCGTGTTGCCAGAAAAGTCTCTAACCTGAACAGGAATGTCGGACCCGATCTGAATCCTACCTTTCTCGCCACTTTGAACCGTCACGTTTGGACTGGCAACGGTTTCGCCAACGCCTTCGGTTTCCAACAGTCTGAAGAACTGAGTGAGCTGAGAGAAGTCAATCCGTGATGGAGCCGTGATGAGGTTGTCCAAGCTGCTGAATATGTCATCCGTTTTCAGGAAGAACCGGGCGGAATTCTGACCGGCCGCCCCACCAGAGGCACCACTGCTACCGGACGCACCGCTGCTGCCTCCAGAGCTTCCAGATTGCGTGTCACCCAAGAATACATTCCAGTCAATACCGGTATCCTTTGCCATAGAGTGATTCACCTCGAACAGCAAGGCATCAATCTGAATCTCAGGCGTGTCAAAGTTTGCCGGAAGAACGACGGCTTGAATGCCTCCGCCGCCGCCTCCTCTACCGCCGGCAGCAACTGCATCGCCGGGCTGCATGGCTGGTGCAATGATGAAGTACTGATCTGTCTCCTGATAAATCAGGTTGTTGTATTGAAGCACTGTTTCGAATGCATCGAAGAAGTGCATCGTTGCAAGCGACAAACCAATTGGCTGAGTCCTTGATTCGGGATCAACAATCTGTTTTCCAGTTACTCGGAGAAAGATTGGTGAGAGGTATTCGATGAACCGATCAAACGGAGTTGATGGTGCAAACGTCACCAGTTGATCTGGCGGAATATATGTTCTTATCTGCCGCTGGTTGGGTTCCTGGGCGGCCGCCGGTTGGACCAGGACACCGGCAAGGAGCAGGGCCAATCCAAAGATTGAAGCGGGAATGCGGAAGTATGCGATTTTTAATTTCATGGCGTCAGCTCTGCACGCTCTTAATTGTAGGGATCAATTAGTTGTAGCCGGGGACAGGTTCTGGGGGCCGAAGGCCTGTCTGAATCGTTCACCGGATTCGAGTTTATGGTCTACCTCATCTACGATACCACCTTTGTTAAGGCGAGCAGATACGGTTCCTTCCGTAACATCGATTCGAGTTATTTCGCCCAGATAAACAGGGTCGCCCAAACCGACAGTTACAAACTCGTCCTTGTACGCAAATACTGCTTTCCCCCCAACGATCGACATGAGCGTTGCGTTTTCCATGTCCAGCAGGTCATACGTATTCGGTGGAATTTTTTCCAGAATCAATGGGTAGAATGGATTGATATCTGGACGCTCCTTAGGCAGAACACTCTTTGGTACCGGCGGTAAATCCAGGTTACCAGAACTGGTTGGTAGCAGGAATTCTTCCGTCATGCCATCTTCGGCACCAATAGGGGCAGACAAACCGTTCTTTCCGCCGTAGTAAGCATCTATCTTCATCTGAAAGGACACCATGACCTGAAGCTTATTGTTGCCAGTCTTCTTGTCTTCGGTGGTCAGATCGATGTGTTCCAGCGTCAGGTCGCGAATGCGATAGAAGTCCCGGCTGTTCTCTACTTCCCAGATAAACTTGTAAAGGCTGCTGAAATATCCACGGCCCTTCACGCTTACGGTGTAGTGCGAGAAATCGGGTGTGGTCCGCGTGCCTTCCATCTGAACGTCGAAGTTCTTAAAGCCCTTGATCGTTCTCTGATTGATGTAGTTCATCACGTCCGCAGAATTGAGATCTTGCGGTATGACTTTATAGCGCGCGCGCCATTTGCGGATGGCTTCTTCTGCGACTGTATTGGAAGTTGCTTCTTCTGCAAGCAGAGACGTTACTTCTGCCTGTTTGAGTCGCGCCACCTTCTCGGCTTGTTCAAGCCGTTCGATCTCCTTCGGTTGTTCGAAGATCGTCAGGTAGACTCCAGCCCCAGTCACAAGTGCGAACAGAACCAGGAGGACTATTATGTTATATCCAAGCGTTGACATTAATCTTTCGGCTTTGAAACGGCCTGTCTAGTTGGTTAGTTGGTGCCTACTGCACCTGAAGTAAGTGCTGCTTCCTGCTGTTCGCGTTCGGTGATCAGCGCCACCTGCTCGCGAAGATATTTTGCGGCTTCCGGAAGTGTTTGTGACTGTCGCATCCGCATTGTAAACGAATAGACTGGCCATTCACGAATCTCAGAGAACATCACTGATTCGATGTCAGCATCTGTTCTTCGAGCGAGTTCCACAATTCTGTCTCGGGAAGTTGCGTTACCTGTCAAGACCAGTCGGTCTCCGCTAGGTCGCCAACTGTCAATCCAAATCCCACGGGTTGATGACACTTCATTTGAAGCAAGCTCTAGAGAACGACTCCACGCGTCGCTGCCAATCAGCAACGAATCAAGCACCATGAGAGCACGTTTGTATCCCTCGGTCACACTGTTGATGCTGTCAACTCGTGCCTGTAGTACTTGTGGATTTTCGTTCAGATACTCAACTGGGTACTGCGCGAGACGTTGTCGCTTCTCGTCGACTTTGTTGTCGATCACGAAGAAACGTGATATCCAGAACAACACGGAGATGAAGATGAGCGAGTACATTGCAAACACGTGCCACGTGACAGGCAACTTGAACTTGCGCTTCAGAAGTTTCTTCGGCAGCAGGTTGATTTGCTCAAATGCACCTTCATACAACTCGTCTTTTACCAGTCGGAGCGCGGTTCCTGTTGCCAGTACGTCACCAGCGGTAACAGCTGCCTGGTCTTCGCTATTCGCGAGTTGTGGTACGTAGGACCGTAATGACTCAACTCGTGTGTCAGAGAAGAACATCTTGAAGCTTTCAACAATCGCTTCTTCTCGGTCTTCGCTAAGTAGCAGCACATGCTGAACATCACCGATACCGTACTCATCCTGAAGAAGCAGCACGCGGCTACAGATTGTCTCCGGAGCATCGTAGGTCGTGATTGAGCGAAGGCTTTCGTAGTGGAGCAGCTTGTCATCTTCGAGGAAAAGAACTAGCGTGTCTTCGGATCCCGCCCGTACAACCAGCGTCTTTCGTGAATCACCTGGAAGCAACGGCATCGCACCGAATGCACTTTCAAACTCGCCTTCTTCTTCGGTTGTAGATGAGACCAGGTAGTAAGCCGCCCGGGCGACGCCGAGATAGATTGATACCTCGTTGTCAAGTAGTCTGGCCGATGGCATGCGAGTGCGTTTGGCGCGCAGCGCAGACAATGTTTCGGCTACAGGATTCGATTCGGGTGCGGCAATCGCCAGATAGCGTTCTTGGCCATTCTCCGCCGGTGTCATTGGAATGAATCCAACGCACTCCTCGGGAATCATTGTTCCGGACTGATTACGCAGCAGATCAATGAGTCCGGCCTTACCAGCTCGTGCTGGTTTCTTGCCCTTCTTACCCTTAGTCGCGTCCTTTTTTGCTTTCTTGTCTTCGGGCTCGTCGTCTACGGAATCTTCTTCCGAACCGCCCAGCCGTAGCTCGGTGCAGGTAACGTGAGATGCGTTTTCAGAAAAGGCGACAAGTGGGTCTGAAAACCCAAGCTGTCGACACTCGGCCAGAATCGCTTCGAGCTCAAGATGGAAAGACATTGCGACAGACGGAAGCCCTTGAGCCACCATCCCATCGCCATCATCCTTATCAGGGGCACCAAATTCCGAACTCAGATACAAGTCGCTCGAAGACTGACCGGCTGCACCAAACTTGAGCGAAAAATCAGACCCCATTCCGGTGTCTTCAAAATCAGATATCGTATTTGGCGTGCCTGCGGTAGATCCCATCCCAGCAGTTGCCTGGCGAGAGAAGTACCGAACCACTTCCGGTCCCCGACCGGAGTCGTGAATCAGCGCGGCATTGATGGACCGGCCTGAAACCAGTACACCTAATACACTTTCTTTCGCTGCGCTCTTTTTCATAATCGCAATTATATTGAGTTTATTGCTTGCACTACCGCAACAGCTGTTGCAGTCGCCGTTTCACGTTTGCAAAATCGATTGCTGCCTCGACCGTAATCTTGTTCTCACGAACGAGCCGCGCCAAATCCTGCTCAAGTGTTACCTGGCCTTCTGCGGCACCTTCCCAAATCATCTGGTAGATCTCGCCGACATTGTCATTCTTAATGGCTGCCTTAACGGAGCTTGTGACCCACAACACTTCCTTCGCGAGTACACGACCGCCTCCGACCTTTGGGAGCAACTTCTGAGATACCACGCAGCGAAGAACATCAGCCAACCTGTTTCGAATACGTTCCTGTTCGTACGGTGGATACTCACCGATAATTCGGGCAATGCTTTCTACGGCAGAAGACGTATGCAGTGTCGAGAACACCTTGTGACCGGAGTCAGTGATTTCGATTGCTGAAGAAATTGTGATCGGGTCCCGAATCTCACCGATGACGACGATGTCCGGATCCTGTCGAAGTGATTGAACGATCCCTTCTTTGAATGAGTGAACGTCAGCTCCGACTTCGCGATGTCTAATGATGCATCGTTTTGACTCGTGCAGGTACTCGATCGGTTTCGCGATAATCACGATATGGCCCGAGAAGTCCTTATTGTTGGCATCAACGAGAGAATCAAGCGTTGTACTCTTTCCGGAACCGGTAACTCCTGTAATCAGAGTGAGCCCGTCACGTTCGTGTCGGAACATCAAGCCCCGTTCGATCGCGGGATGAAACCCGAGCGAACGAATGTCCCGGACTTCTTCCGAAATCGATCGCATGTTCAGTGCGATTTGCTCGTAATCAAAATAGATTGTGCAACGAAACCTACGATCTCGTTCGCCAGATACTGGCAAGTTGTACGAGATGTCGATTGAGCGATCGTCCACTAGTCCACGAACCTGCGTTTCCGTTAACAAGTTAAGAATCAGCACAGTCGTTTCTTCGACTGCGTACGCGCCCATCCCCTCGTCCGGCTTCTTTTTTCCGTTGACGCGATACCAGATTCGTCGGTTCGAAGCGTGACCGCCAAAATCAATGTCACTTGCATCCGTATCGAGCATGCGTAACAGAAAGTGCTCAACGTGGAGGCGCAGCGACGTTCGTGCTTTGTCGGGAAGATTGTTGACTTGCTCGACGAGGTACCGAGTCCGGTCGTCACCGCGCACCGAGTATGGAATCGCGTCGACGATGTTTCGACACACTTCCGGCAATGGAGGTATGAGCAGTGCCGACGACTTGGATCGTGGCTTGCGGTCCTCAGTACCATTTCCCGCCGGCGCATCCGCTGATCGAGATGGAACCGGGTCGCCTCCGGGCCTGAGTTTGTTGCCAGCGGCTTGCCTGGCTAAAATTTCCTTAAGTGATGACGACATCGAGTGCTCGTACTATCTCAGTAGTGGAAGAATCGGGTTTTGAGGATCCGATCCGGGGTGGGTAACCCTTACATCGTATCGGCTGTTCGAGAACCGTCTTAAGACTTTGAATCACAGCTTGATCGCCCTCAAGACACTTCAGAGCCCGAATCGTGATAAGACCACGAAACGTCTTGAGATTGAATTCTCTATTGCTCATCGTAGCTGATCATGGTGATTTCCTCGGTTGGATTTATCCAGTTAACCACCAAGGATTTCGAGGGAGATAGAAACTCGATTTCTGTCCGCGCGCTAAACTCAACCCGCTTGCGGGCACTAAGGCTTCCACTAACCATGACGCCATGCGCTTCGGCCAAAATGTTCTCCCCCGCGAATAGCTGTGCCTGGACAGTAGCGGGCGCCGTGATTGCCACCGAACCGGCGGTATAAATGGCCAAACTGCTCTCTCCGGCAATTTTCCCGTCGCCGCGAGCCCAAATGTTATCGCGGATTGTGACATTGCCATCAACCAAGACAAGGACATAGCCGTTTGCTACGAGTTCGTCAATGACGATCAAATCACCAGCAATATGCCAGATAAACGGGCTTTCTGGTGGAGCGCCGTCTCCAATGGGACCCGACGCCAGGATATTGCCCGAATCGCGGTTGTGGGGCATAATTCGGACATTGGGCCCGTACAAAGACGCAAGGCCGGAGGCCGCCGCCGCCATTTCCTGAACATCCGGATTGAGATCAAGCGACTCTCCCGCTGGCCTGAAATTGGCTATCCGAACTAATCCATCTATATCCAGGGAACCACTCGAATCGTAAACCCGGGCCGGTGAAAGGGTCGCGGCATTGGTCGTGACGAGTACGGAGTCGCTGGCACGGATGCCTGCGCCGGCGTATACCGCAAACGGCATAAATGGCGGGAGTTCGGGCGGTTGACCAACTCTTCGACCAAATTCTACGCGTACGATATGGTCAACGAAGATCGAATCGTGCATCGATGTCCCAAGCGACGAAACGATTGCCTTATTACCAACAACGTCGACATTGACCCGAAAACTGTCGTTGGCGTAGACACCGGCGAAACTCGTGTCAGCAAACGACTTGAATAACAATTCTGCACCCATGAGATAACCTGCGCCAGCCGCAGATCGTGCATCGATTTTCGAGCCGGATGGGCGAAACCTGGAATCCGCTTCATGAATCGCATCCTGTACAAGGATATAGTAGCCACAAGCGACTGCAGCACATAGGATTAGTATGGGAGCTAACTTACTCAAACGCGAGGTTTCGGGAGCAATTATTGGAAACGCACCACTCTGAGTATCGGCATGAGCTGATGGCGGTTTAGCTCAGCTAGATGTGAATTGCACCTTATCAAACAAAAAACGGGCGAGGCAACCAATGGTCACCTCGCCCGCAAAACTGCCAACCAACAACAGTCAACCCACGCAAATGTCTCCTGACAGACTCATTAATGAGTTGCTGTCGACTCCTTTTGAGATGCAACTACAACTTTGCTTGAGACCTGTACTGACGGCAAAATCGAACCCAGTTTGGCGATCGCCTCGCCACTGTAGTTGATATGCGCGTTGCCCGCCATCTGGAAGGAAATCGATCCAGCTGCAGTTGTCACTTCTGTACACGCTGCATCAGCGCGGACCATTGTCACAACAACGACGAGGTCCTGCTGGTCAAATGCTGCTGAACTCTGATCGGTAGAACCAAGCTCGAAGAGATATATCGATTGATTCTGTGCAAGCCGCATATTTCCATCCGTACCAATGTAGTCGCCTACAAATTCTTCAGCCGAAGCCTGATCGAGGTAGCCAGCAAGGTCCGGCACCGGATCACCATTGCGCAACACCTCCAACTGAGCTCCGCCTGACTGCGAATCCTGCTCCATCGATACACTCCATTCTTCGGGAGTGTCGCCGTTCTGCTCGAAATTCTTGACCCACGAACGACCACTGACTGTAATGCCCGTTCCGGCCGGCAAACTTCCGGCTGGTTCAAAATCGTATACCGATCCCGTGTTCAAATTGCCCGCAATCGGGTTGGAGTAGTCGCCCCACGGAGTTGCCGTCGAATCTCCCAAGTGCAACTTGGAGGTAACCGGCATATCGTAGGAACCGCCTGCACTGATGGCCGCACCAAGAACGTCAAACCGAACCTGAAACGGTACCTGCGGGATAGTCTCAGTTCCTTGAATGGTAAACGGTACATCTACACACTCCGTAGTCGCAGTGGAACCCGTCGCCTCCATCGCCACCAAACCACCATGAATAACGGAATTGCCGCCAAACTGTATGGAGACCGCTGGCGAACTAGCACGTCGAATCAGGACGAGTCCTTCCCAACTAAAA
>CBDTVC010000032.1:0-11237 GCA_965363925.1 uncultured bacterium
TGATTCGTCTGATCGCGAACTGAGCATACCGTATCTCAGATGCAGCAGGCGAAACTCTACTTGCTCCGCCCACTGATTGCGGATTCGACCCGGCTCCAATAGCGCCGACTTAACCGCAGTTCCCGGCCATCCCTGAGATACACGAGATAGTCTCCATGGAAGTACGATTTTAATTCTTTGATCCGATCGATGTTTACGATCGTGGAGCGGTGAATTCGGACAAACAGTGACGGATCCAGCCGGCTTTCCATCCCGGTCATCGAGTCGCGAAGCATGTGCTTCGCGTCACCTGAATGCAGCATAACGTAGTCTCCAGCGGCCTCGATCCAATCAATGTCAGCCGGCTTGAGAAACACGACCGACTCACGATCTTTGATCATGATGCGTGAATCAAAACGGCCGTCCGTGTCAGGCTTCTTTGTGACCTGATCGGTGGAACCAAGCAAACCAACCAGCTGTGAACTGAGGTCGCCAACTCTTTCCTGCCTTATCCGCTCGACTGCACGATCAATTGCCTGGTCAAATCGATCGTCGTCGATCGGTTTTAGAATGTAGTCAAGCGCGTGCGCTTCGAACGCTTTCAAGGCGTACTCATCAAACGCCGTTGCAAAGACAACAACCGGCATCTTGTCAGGCCCAACGGTGCGCACAACTTCCAGCCCATCCATAACAGGCATTTGAATATCCAGCAGTACAAGCTCAGGCTTGTCCTCCAAAATTGAGCGAACGGCTTCTTTCCCATTCACACACTCGCCGATAACCTCAACGTCGTCTCGCGCTTCGAGCAATAGTCGCAGCGCATCACGGGCTAGCGGTTCATCATCAACGATAAGTACTCGGACCATCTGTTTCGGGTGCCAAAGGTGGGGCTACTAGTTCTCCAGGATCGGTTGCTTCATCGGTGGGATCGAAATCTCGACAACCAGTCCGCCATTGGGTCCGTTGAAAAAGCCGAGTTTCTGATTTCGTCCGTAAAGACGCTCAAGTCGCTCTGCGGTATTGGACAAGCCGACGCCCCGTTTGGTCAACGTCGAGTCAGCAAGTCCGGGGCCATCATCGATGATTTGAATCTTGAGCATTTCCCCAGCAATTGACGCTCGTATTTCAATCGTACCTGATTCGGATTGTGGAGCGATACCATGATGTATCGCGTTCTCGACAATAGGTTGCAACAAGAAGTTCGGAACAAACAGATCTTGTGTATCTGCATCAATATTCATCTTCACTTTCAAACGCTCACCAAATCGGATTTGCTCGATCTCCAGGTAACGTTCAAGGAAATCAAGTTCCTGCGACAAGGTAATCTCTGGAACGCCTTTGCTTTCAAGCGCCATTCGAAGAAACTGCCCAAGACGACCAAGCATCCGCACCGCTGTTGAGTTTTCGTTCTTGCGGACGAGGGCTGAAACCGAGTTCAGCGTGTTAAACAGGAAATGCGGATTAAGCTGCATCTTTAACGCTCGAAGATTGGCCTGCGCCAATTGTAATTCGAGCTGAGCAGCTTCCCGACCCTGCGCCTGAAATTTCTTGTAGTAGTCAAAACCGAAATAGAAGCCCACAATTGTGAAGTAGGCAACCGCATTCAGATGCATCCGCGACGTGAAATGTACCTTGAGGAGATCTGTGTTCATCGTGTCGTGGATGCCCGTAACTCGAAACAACATCAGACTAACTGCGGAATGAACAAGCAACAGTGCCAGAAGTAGCGGGAGATGTACGCCCGGAATAATCTTAATGGCGTTTGACCCGGTAATCGGAAAGCGACGGGCGACCCAAAGAACAATTGGCGCCAAGAGAGCCCACGTGTACCACCACGGTAGCGTGCTAACCAGCGCAAACTTCCAAGAAATGTCTTGGGCACTGACAACTTGATTTAAGTAGTAGAATCCCAGCGCAGCCAGTCCCGGTAGCGTCCAGAGCGTGATCCACAATGTCCAGCGTTGCCAACGCTGAAGTGAAAAATCAGGGATGAGGCTTTGCTCTGAAATAGCCAGCGTATTATTCATTCTTCAATCCAGTCAGGTCAATCGTTGTCGAACGGGCCACCTTCGATGCTGCCCATGGAAATGTAGGCAGAGTAACACGTTTTCAAAATCAGTAATGGGTCGCCGGGAAATGATATTTCGCCCAACTCCAATATCCACCCCAAATTCCGCGTCCTTCCCAAAAACTAGAAGGCGTGGCACCACCCCTCTCGAGACAATGCCACGCCAACATTTCATGCAGTTCGTCAGGTCGTCGACCATGACGGACTGCTTTTGTGTTCTAGTGGCGAGACGTTGCCATCGGCGCACTCATACTTTCCAACGCACTGTCCAAGGCGTAACGCATCGTCCAGGCTTGATCAACTGAGCTGTGCTGAGTGTTCATTTTCTGCAGGCCCTGCGCAAGCTCTGCCCGAACACTGCCGGGAAGGTCTTGCATCGCAATCAACGATGCAGCGGCCACTTCGTAGACAGCGGCACATCCATCTGCGTTGCCGTTGTTAAAAAGCGGCACTGCCCGGTTCACCGCCAGCAAAATGATGTCACGCGCAGTTTCAACGCTTGACTTCTCCTTAGCCGGCAACAACACTGTGTCGATCACGTGGATTACACCGTTACTCGCGTTGATGTCGGTTGCAACAACATTTGCGTTGTTTACACGAACGCCACCCCGCGTCGCGACTGTGACCGTTCCGTTCAACGTCTCAATGCTTGACTGCGCAACAACATCTTCAGAAAACATGCGACCCGCGGTCACGTGATATTTCAGAATACCCTGAAGCGTTGAGAGATTCTCGGGCTTCAGAAGATTGTCAACCGTACCAGCAGGGAGTGCGGCAAATGCTTCGTCGGTTGGAGCAAAGACCGTAAATGGACCGTCGCCGCTCAGCACATCTGCCAACCCTGCAGCCTTAACAGCAGCGACCAGCGTATTAAACGTACCTGCCGACGAAGCGACGGCAGGAATGGTATCAAAAGACGGCAGGATCACGGCATCAATCACATGAATGATCCCGTTGGACGCCATCACGTCGGTGGAGACGACGTTCGCTCCGTCCACCATAACCTTACCACCTTTGACAGTGATTTTGGCTCGTTGTCCGTTCACGGTTGCCGCCCCGTTCAGCTTCACAACATCCTTCGCCGCTACTTTGCCTGAAACAACGTGGTACGTAAGGATGGCTGCCAGCTTTGCCTTGTTCTCTGGCTTCAGCAGATCTTCGACCGTTCCGGCCGGTAGTGCCGCGAATGCTTCGTCCGTTGGTGCGAACACCGTAAACGGGCCATCTGACTTGAGCACGTCAATCAAGTCTGCGGCCGACAACGCTGCAGCCAGGGTCTTGAATGAACCCGCAGCTACGGCCGTATCGACGATGTCGGAGTGCGAACTGTGCTGCGCGGTTGAGGTCTGCACCGTGAACGGAACGGCGACAACCAGCAGTGTTAAGATTGACTTGAACAACAGCGACCCGGTCGCTGTCGTATCAGCCGTACGTCGGCCGAAAAGTCGGGATAAATTGTTCATAGCGTCTCTCTGTTTAATTGTTGGGAAAAATCGTAACGGGCCGAGTTACCGTTGACATATCCAGGGGTTACTGGGTGACGCTTCAACCCGCTTAGATACCCGGCCGTTGTCTGGTAACTACGATACCGCGTGCCCGATAAGCTCGACAGCGATTTGCTTCAACCGGCCTGCCGATGAGACGGGCAGCCGTCTCCATGCGACAAGCGGCACGCTGAAAGGCATCTCCAAGGCTAAAAAGGGACTTGGTCCATTTATGACGAGGGCAAAAGGGCCGATACCGAGTGTGAACAGTTACGCGAAATCCACCCAGCGAAACTGTTTATCCCGTCAAGGCTCCACTTGTGGGCTCAATGCCTTGAATCATTGCCTTGATTCAACAAAGTGATACCCCGAATCGCGGATGCCATGAAGCAACTTGCAGCCACCCTCCTCTTAGCTACCGCTCTCCTTCCAAACGATGTGGGCGCTCAATCCTACTTCGTCAATTGTATCTCCAGCACGGGGAAAGACGCCACGCTGCTGGTAGACAGCGAGGGAATACACACGGTCGGAGCGGGGTCGCTTGACGAAGGTGATGAAATCGCCGTCTTTACGGAAGACGGACGCTGCGTCGGCGCGGACGTCTGGAACGGTCAGAACCTGGCCATCTCCGTTTGGGGCGATGACCCTCTCGATTCCGACAAACGCGGTCTACTCTCAAACGAACCGTTTATGATTCGGGTTTGGGACGAGTCAGAGTCGCGACTCTACGGGACGGCTCACGGCAACGTGACTTTCGAAACAGCCTCATCCCCGCCGTTCCGAGGTGAGAAAACATATGTATCAAACGCCCTTTATCTGGTCGAGTCTATCAACGCTACCGACGAAGCGCTGCAAGGAAAAAACATCGTCAGCACGTCCGTACTAAAAGACTTCGCAGCCGAGCGCGGCATCGACAACATCGGTATTCTCGCAGTAACCCGGACTGAACCCTACAACGAAGAACTAAATGTTTACTTCACGCTCTCCGGCTCCGCTGTTAACGGGACGGACTACCAGTCTGTCATCACAACAGCCGCGTTCAGTCCTGGGCAACGGTCTGTCTATGTTGTCGTGCGACCGCTAGACGACGGCGCCGTTGAAGAAGCTGAGACCGTGATGTTGTACCTGAACGGAGATGCGACGTATGAACTGGACATCGAGTCTCGGATAGCATCAATGACCATTCAAGACGGCGGCTCTGCGCTTGGCAACGAAGGCAGCTCGATGACTAGCGAATTCACATTGGCGCATGCCTTTCCGAATCCGTTTTCGTCAAGGACAGCCCTGAAATTCGCGACCGATACGCCGCAACGGATTCAGGTGGATGTGTACAATGTGATCGGAAAACGCGTAGCGGCGATTTTCGATGGAAAGATCCAGGCGCACATCGAATACGAATTCCTCTTTGATGCGAATGGGTTGCCCGACGGTCTCTACATGGTCAAGGCAACCGGCAAGCAAACGTCGGTCCGATCCGTAATCCTACGCCGATAGCAGATTCGAAAGCAGCGCCACCTGGATGTCGCCTAGATCGCCTCGCCAGGTCCCTGGTGACTGATGCCAAAGAACGCAGCCACGGTGGCGGCATGATCGGCAAACGTCGTGCGAACGCCGTGCGATCCGGGTGGGGCGTTCACAATCAGGTACGGCACATACTCGCGGCTATGGTCGGTGCCAGGAAACGTTGGGTCGTTTCCGTGATCCGCAGTTAAGAACAAACGTCCATCCGTCGGAAACGATGGCAGGATCGCCGCCAATCCATAGTCAAATTCCTCAAGCGCCCGCGAAAAACCTTCAGGATCATTCCGATGTCCATACTCCTGATCAAAGTCGATTAGATTAACCCAGATGAACACGCGGTGGCCAGTACCAGCAAACCGCTGAATCTGCTGTTGGAGGACAAACATGCCGTCTTGATTGGAAGTCGTCTTGTGCTGTTCGTCAAATCCAATACCATCAAACAAATCCGCAACTTTACCGATCGAAATTGTGGCTACTCCCTGATTCTGAAGCCTCTGCTGAATCGATTCCGCCGGCGGACGAATGGAATAGTCTTTTCGCTGGCTGCTCACCCGGTGAAAGTATCCCTCGTCTCCTTCGAACGGCCTGGCAATGACGCGGCCAACACCATGCTCCCCAACACAGACTCTCCGACGAGCGACGTCACACATGTAATACAACCTGTCAACCGGAATAACGCTGGTGTGTGCCGCGATCTGAAACACACTGTCGGCGGACGTATAAACGATGGGATGGCCGGTCCTGATATGCTCAGCGCCCAGCATTTGTATGATGTCAGTCCCTGACGACGCGATGTTACCAAGTACGTCCGCACACCCGGCTTCGCGGCAAAACAATTCTATCAGTTCGTCTGGAAAGCCGGAAGGATAGGTCGGAAAAGGTGCACCCAGTTGAATCCCGGCAAGCTCCCAATGTCCAGTCGTGGAGTCCTTCCCGGAAGACGCTTCCCTCATTTTACCGAAAGCAGCCCTGGGGACCGGCGTACACGGGACACTATCCAGCGATTCAATGCAACCGAGACCGAGTGACGCAAGCGTCGGCAGTTGCGTATTGCAAAAAGAACTGACGTGACCGAGCGTATCGCTGCCGACGTCACCATACTCGGCAGCATCGGGCTGATATCCGATACCGACTCCATCCAAAACTATTGTTACAAAAACGGACACGGTCGTTCTTATTAATTGAGGTTGATAAACAACTCCGCTCCTGACACCGGCGGGGAGTCACCATTTTCTATTGCCCTTGAGGTTACTCAAGGATTGTACAGGCACCCGACTGAAAACTCTCTTCCAGAGCGGCCAACGCATCTTCTCGCAGATCATCCGCCGTCTCATGACGATCGCTTAACATTGCGACACCAATGATGACTGAGCCAACGATCGATGACGTTACATCGGGCGAGGTCGCCCGTTCGTCCACTGCGTCCTGCAGTTTCAGGGCCCACTGTTCAACGTGATTTACTTCATCCGTAAGGAAGACGCCAAACGTCAGGTCGGCGAGTTTTTCGATTTTGCCATCCGGAGTAAGCGAATCAAGAAGTGCTTCGAGTTCACGCTCAGCCGCTAACACCACATCACGTTCACTAGACAGAAACCGTTCGCCATCTTTCATGCAGACCAGTGCCATTGCGAGCGGTGTTCGCGCAGCCCGAGCCTGTGCGAGCGCACGAGATACTACTACTGAGGTCTTAGCCAAAGCTGCATTGGATAAGATGGTCGATGACGACAGCAGCGCCCGCAATGCAGCGGCATAGCCAACCATGATCGGATCGATCCGCTCGAAGTCGTCCGCTGTGTCGGCAAAATCTGCAATAAACAAGTAATCGCCCGTGGTCGCCGCAACCGGTATAATAGCCTGATGCGCAACGTCGACGTCACCGTCATAGTAACGGATATGGCTCGGTTCTAGCGAATCCGGAGCTTCAAGGTGAACCACGTCGTCTTTCTTCCGCCTCCGAGGGAGGTACGGCGCATCTGCAGTGAACTGGCCGCCGCGGCGCGCCCGTTTGTGACTGCTCACAATCCCTACGATCCGATAGCGAGATGACTCCGCAATCCTTGTGACGATCACGGCGGTAGTGGAGCCGAGCGCCGCAACAGCCGACTCCAGCAACGGTACGACCGACTGGACATCCAATGACTCACCAGCAAATGAGACAGCGTAACGCGTTACGTTTTGTCCCTCATCTGAACTCGCCCCTGTGCCTGATGAATCAGATGTATTCGAATCGGCGGCGGGCTTCTTTTTGGAGACGGGCCGGGCAGCAGAAACCATTTCATCGCCGAACACTGGCTTCTCCCCGACATCAGTTCCGACGCGGTCCTGAACAAAACCATCGGGCTCGGTGTCAGTGTATTGAGAGCGCCCAGCACCATCTTCTCGAGACCCACGTGCGTTTTCTGCTCGACCAAGATTCGAGAAAGGTTCGACTTCTACTGTTTCGTTTCGGCCGTCTCCAGCAGGTGAATCCGGAGCGATATAATTGTCGGTGCGAATAGGCTTGGAGCGCGGTATCTCATCAGACGAGGTGGTGGATATTGTCGCCGGGCGCGCAGCCGTTGGTTTCTTGATCTGATCAATCAGAACCGGTTCCTGCTCAAGAATTCCTTTTCCTGAACCCCGCACCGGGTTGACAGACTTCTTTGGTCGAATCTCAATAATCCCCAAGTCGGAGAGATCCTCTTCCGCCCGGCCAACAGGGCTTATCGCCATTTCCGAGGACGAACCCATCAGACGACTAATTAATCCACTCACTGAATCGCCGGCAAACTGTAGCACAACAAAGACAACTGCCAGCAACGCCGCAATTACGTACAGCATGGTACTGCTGAATACGATTGCAAGAATTAGGGCAGCTACGGCTGTACCAGCCAGAATCATACGTGACATGGTGCTCACGATAATAGGGTCACGAAAAGGGGCTCACCAGCAAGGCTGAAGTCCGCGAGGCAGATCGAATCGGATTTCCGGATTTACTGATCAGCAGTACAGAGATGATGGTCAACCTGCCAGGAATAGGACCCGTGCAAGACACATCCGCTCCAGGCTGCGTCCTGCGGAGAACGCAGAGGATTCAAGGTAGCAAATATCCATGGAAGTGTCCGCCAGTGGAATGCGGGAAAGCAGTTTTCGGAGCCATTCGTAGCTGGGACGATTCAACCTGACTGAACCAGATCCTAAACGCCCGGCACCACCGCCTCTGCAACAAAGCGCCTGAAAAGAAGGGCGTGTATCAACCTTGGTATCAGGCCGAGTCGCATTGCGAGAGTGATTCCATCGTCTACGTCGGACAGCTTGCATCTGCGGGTCACCGTCAAAACGAATTTGCGGCTGCGCAAAGGCTTAGTAACTGTCAAATTTGACGTGTTTTACAACTGCTTGTCACGCCTCTCAAATCCGCAGAACATTTTGGCACTCCCTTTGTAAGCTGATTAAATACAGATGCTAACGGGGCCTGATCCATCCATAGCGACGGATCGCCTGACTGACCCCAGGCTGGTCGAGTTAGCAGCAGCGCGCAATTAGGAACGTGCGATAAAGAGGAATCTTCGGTGCCCATTCCGGAGATTCCTCTTCTTTTTTGGCTTTTCCGCGAAGCATTTGACAGTCGAAACGCGACCCTTGCGGGTAGTAAGAGCAATGCTCTCTGTAAGTAGGTGACTGATTCGGTCCACACGATTCTGGGTCGCGTTCAATCTCGCGCGATTGAGGGTATTTTGTGCGTTAATATTGCTAGCAAGTGGTCTGTTTGGGGCCGTGAACTCACAGGTATTGGCCATGTCCGTGCCAGCAGGCCTATAAGAGATGATGCAGGAGTCAGGGCAAGAGAACCGATCTCCCGCGAAAGTTATGACGAGTAGACTCGGCACAAGAGTACTCTGAGTGGGCGCTTCTACTGAATCGCTCCTCTCCCAAGCTTCTTTTTCCGCCTATTGTCCCGCTGATGACGTTCAGATTTACAACGGTTGTACTCTTCCTCGCTCTGTCGATTATTGCGACGATGGCGGCGAAGTTTAAGGTATTCGATCCGGCGCCACAGGTTTGCTATCTCGTCGCCGACAATGACGGCCGGGCGACGACTCGCGACATACTCACGAAGATCGACCCCGTGACAGGAGTCGAAACCCCGATCGGACCCACGGGAACCGATTTTGTCGAAGCGATCGCGTTTAGCCCGTTCCGCTCAACCTTATTTGCCATCGACGGAGGATTACTCGGTTCGCTTAACCTGCAATCCGGAAAGTTTTCGCCGATTGGAAAAGTGGGCCACGGCATCGGCTCAATGGGCGACCTGACGTTCAGCGATGTCGACGGACTGACGGTAGATCCGCGCACGGGAGTTTTGTTTGGGTCGGCGCGCCTGTCTACAGGTAACTTCCTCATTCAAATCAATTCGTCAACGGGGAGCATTGTTGATCACGCATTCGGTATCACCTTCGACTATGTTCCTGTTGGTCCACTTGATCCGCGTCTTTTTGTCGATGACCTTGCAGTAAATCCGCTTGATGGACAACTCTACGCGGTTGCGACCGACACCACGCGAACGCTCCTGATAACGATTAACAAGGTGTCGGGTACTGCTGAGATCGTGACGGAGGTTGATGCCCTGGAAGTTGAGGGGCTTACGTTTGACGCCGACGGCGTATTGTACGGCGTCGTCGGAGCCGCCGGCAGAAAAGTAGTTACGATTGACACAGCGACGGGAAATGTCCAGCCGGTATTCCAACTAGGCGAAGGTGGAAATTACGACTATGAATCGATCGCCTGTGTAACAACCGGCACCCTTCCAGAGCCGGATTTTGTGCCGTCAAATTCGAGAGCTCCTGGTGACATCCGGATTGAGAGTGCGTTTCCGATTCCGGCGTCGACGAAGGTGACGTTACGCGTTCGGTTTACAAAAACGCTTACTGCTTCGCTGGATGTGTATGATATTCGCGGCCGTCGAGTGTGGGGTGAACCGGAGCGCGTGTTTGAGGCAGGTATATACGACATCCCAGTTGACGCGTCACGGCTTGACCCAGGCGTCTATCATTATCGGTTGCGCTCGAGGTTGCAGAACGCGTACGGTGACTTTTTAGTTGCGCGCTAGCTTGGTCCTTGACTTGTTTGGCGCGTACCGCAACGAAGTTGATCTGACGTTGATCGCTTCGGTGCCGTGAGACGATTTTTGCCCGGGGGTGCGTATCCCACTAACCCCGCTGACAAGCTAATCGATCGTCTGCACCGAAACTAAATGCACTGTTGCCCTACGTTCGGATCGGGCGCCAGCCTCAGGCCAAACAAAACGCTTGTATTTTCGGCGCCGTGCAACTAGGATGGTTGCAAATCCGCAACCTTTCGAGATTTCGATGTCTAAGTCATTCCTGCTCCCCGACGGTCTTTCGCGCTACTCCCGTCGTCGGTTTACAAAATCTGCCGCAACTGCATTAGGCTTGGCACCTGTCTTCGGCAAGCTACCGCAGTCCGCGTTTGCGGAACGCCTGTTTCAGCCCAGTCGGCCGATCCCAGAAGACGAGAAACTGGGTGTCGCCCTGGTAGGCCTCGGAAACTACTCAACGAACAACCTGGCGCCGGCCCTCCAGCAAACGGGCTTGTGCAAACTAGCCGGAATCGTTACAGGGACACCGCGCAAGGCTGAAGAATGGCAACAGCGCTTTCCCGAGTTGCAAAACCACGTCTACAACTACGAGAATTTTGAACAAATCGCTGACGATGATGCGATTGACATCGTTTACGTCGTGCTACCCAACAGCATGCACGCTGAGTACACCATCCGAGCCGCCAAAGCGGGCAAACATGTGATTTGCGAAAAACCAATGGCCGTTTCTTCGTTGGAAGCACACGCGATGATCGATGCGTGCGAAACGGCCGACCGTCGCTTGTTTATCGGCTATCGGCTGCACTTCGAGCCACACAATCTCGAAGCAGCAAGAATCGGTCGCGAAAAAGTCTTCGGCAAGATGCGCTACATCCAGTCTGACTTCGGCTTTCGGATCGGTGATCCAACACAGTGGCGTCTCCGGAAAGACCTGGCCGGTGGAGGCGCGCTTGTCGACGTCGGCATCTATGCCCTACAAGGTGCAAGATATACGGCCAATGAAGAACCGATCCGCGTCACCGCCCAGGAATTCAAAACAGATCCGGTAAAATTTGCGGAGGTAGACGAATTGATCACCTGGCAAATG